>WRHI01000004.1 GCA_009783315.1 Peptococcaceae bacterium | reverse complement strand
GCCTCACCGCCCGACGCAGCCCCCGAAAGGCGAAAAAAATACGCGGGCTTTTGGAGTCTGCCGCTCCCCAACCCCTGACGTGGCACTGTTACTGGCCAGCGCGGTATCTGCCTCCAACTCACCATTGAGTTGCGGGAAAACACCGCGGCAGAAAGCTCTGCTTATCCTTATCGTCAGTTCATGCACTTTTTAAATATGCACCCGCAATTACTTAGAATACCTTGGTTTGGCGTCCGCTACCCGATAATCATGCTTGTAATCTGTTATCTGTTTGCGCACTTGAACTGCAAGGTACTATAATGGTTCTGATATCGCTTGGAAACAACTCTAGGGAGACAGGAGTGAGCCTTGATTTGGACAATCCCAGCATAAATCAGACAATCAGCATTCCCCTGCCGGCCGCCGTTGCGGAAATCCTCCAAACCTTGATTTCCCATGGCTTTGAAGCCTACGTGGTTGGTGGCTGTGTGCGCGATTCTCTCCTTGGTCTGCCTGTGAAAGATTGGGACATAACCACCGGCGCCGCTCCCTGGGACGTTAGAGGGTGTTTTCCCCACAACCGGATTCTAGACTATGGGGTTAAGCACAACACCTTAGCGATTCTGACAGACATAGGCCCGGTGGAAGTAACAACCTACCGCGGGAATCGCGCCGAAGAACAACTCCCCGAGAAGAACCTGCGTCAGGATCTCCGGCGGCGAGATTTTACCATAAACGCTCTGGCTTACCATCCTGACCATGGACTCATTGACCATTTCGGCGGTCTAACCGACCTTGAACTAAGAACTCTGCGCGGCACGGAGGATCCCGACGCCAGAATGCGCGAGGACCCTGTGCGGATTTTGCGGGCTTTACGTCTGGCCGCAACAAAGGGGTTCCGCATCGAACCCAATACCCGCGACGCCCTGCTGCGACGAGGCAAGCTGCTTCGACAATCAGCCAAGGAACGGATCACAGCCGAACTGATGCTGTTTTTAACCGCCCCGACCCTCATAACATTTCTTCTTGACTACCGCAGCGTCTTGGCTGTCATCTTGCCGGAAATCGTACCGAGCTTTGATTTTGACCAGCGAACCCCCTACCATTGTTATGACGTCTGGCGGCATACAGCAGAAAGCGTCGAATGTGCCGCCGCAGAAGCTCCCTACCCCCTCGACGCGGCGGACATTCCTCTGCTCAGGCTGGCTTTGCTGTTCCATGATTTAGGCAAGCCCGCCTGCTGGAGCTTAGACAGCCGCGGTGTCGGACATTTTTACGGGCACGCTGAGGTCAGTGCCGAATTAACCGCCACAGCCCTGGCACGTCTCAGAATCGATAACAAAACGGCCGCTGCCGTCACCACCCTGGTGCGGTATCATGACACGCCCATCGCCGCCTCCCCCCCCAAAGTGCTTCGCTGGTTGCGTACCTTAGGTCCGGAAGATTTTTGCCGGTTACTGCATATCAAAAAAGCTGACACCCTTGCCCATCATCCCGATTGTCACAAGCGTCTGCATGAAGTGGCTCAAATTTACGAAACCTTCCGGGCTGTACAGGCACATGACCAGTGTTTTACACTTCGTGACTTGCAGATTACCGGCGACGATGTGATCGCCGCCGGAGTTCCTGCCGGACCTGGTGTTGGAATGGTCTTAGAAACCCTGTTGGGCAAAGTCATAGAAGGGATATGCACCAATACCAGAAAAGCACTCATGGTTGAGTTACGTAAGGAGATGGGCGAGTCTATCCCCACCGGGCTTCGGTAACGTCACAGATCAGATCGATCAGACCCCGGCCGGAGTGGCAGGAGGGGGCGGTGAGGCACCGGGCGGAGCCGTTCTTCGTGGCGGCGCGGAGTCTAAGGCCTTCACGCGAAAACGCAAATAAGGCAGCCTGCGCTTTTTTCCGCTCCAAGGCCTATGTTACTTATCAGAATTTATATCATGGGAGGAAGCGATGGATGAGCTCAACTTACCAATTGATATTAAATCGTAATATAGTCTATATACTGACTATCGATAATCGCGGCGATGTCTATTGATCTTAGCCCCATATCTTATCAGACGAGGTGGATCTGTACAAATGAAACTTTCTAGAGGGGTGCATATTTTAAATGTGCAGGAAGCGACAAAAAAATAAATAGAAATATCCACTGCGGGGTTCTCCCGCAACCGAATGGTGAATGGAGATGGATATTATGTGGGCTCGTAACAGTCCCGAGGTAGGGTTTGGTGAGCGGGAGACTCCAATAGCCCGCGAATTTTTTCGCCTTTTGAGGTTGCGTCAGGCAGAGAGGCGCTTGGATTCTGCCGCTCCCCAACCCCTGACGTGGCACTGTTACTGGCCAGCGCGGTATCTGCCTCCAACTCACCATTGAGGAAACATGGTTTCACGAAACACCGGATGATTTTGAGTATGAGATGGAAAATTTGGTGTCCGAGTCTATTCCTATCTCGGGCAACTCTCACGAGCCGTCAATTCTCTGCTGCATTGACTCATAATTGTTCGCGTATAAAACCGCTTCTTCCCCCTCAATCAACCCACTCTCAAAAAGCTGGAACAAATAGTTATCCATAGAAGTCATACCCACATTGATCCCCGCATAGATCGCCGACTCAATCTGATGAATCTTGCCCTCACGGATCATGTTTTGAATCGCCAGATTAGAAAGCATAATCTCAAAAGCAGGAATCAGCCGTCCATCCGTCCCATTCAGTAACTGCTGCGAAACCACCGCTTTCAACACCATCGACAGCTGAACCCGGATCTGCTGCTGCTGATTATGGGGAAACACATCAATAATCCGGTCAATCGTATTGGCGGCGCCCATGGTGTGAAGCGTGGACAGCACCAACTGTCCGGTCTCCGCCGCTGTCATAGCGATCTCAATGGTTTCCAGATCACGCATCTCCCCAAGCAGCAGCACATTAGGCGACTGACGCAAGGCGGCCCGCAGCGCCGTCACATAACTGCGCGTATCAGCCGGTACTTCCCGCTGGGAAACAATGCATTGCTTATGCCGGTGAATGAACTCGATAGGATCCTCCATCGTAATAATATGGCCGCTCTTCTCCTGATTAATCCGGTCAATGATACAAGCCAAGGTGGTCGACTTGCCGCTTCCCGCCGGCCCCGTAACCAGCACGAGCCCGTTAGAGAAATTCGCTACGTTCATGACCGCGTCCGGGATCTTCAGCTCCACCGGATCATGGATACCAAAACTAATGACGCGAATAATCGCGGCCAAAGAACCGCGCTGACGAAAAGCGTTAACTCTGAACCGTCCCATACCACTCACAGAAAAAGAGAAATCATCATCTCCGGTGTTGATCAGCGTCGCCATATCCCTCTCTTTGGCCCGGTAAATTTCTCTGATGATGTTCTCCACATCCTCAGGCTTAAGCGTAACATCACTCAAGGGCGCGAATCTGCCTTCAATTTTAAAAGTGATCGCGCGCTGAGAAATAATAAAAATATCGGAAGCGTTCTGCTCTACCGCCATGCCCAACAATTCCCTGATTGTCATTGAAAGAAATCCTCCCCGCTCCACAAATTATTCAAAGGTTTTTCAATATTCTCCTGCACAGGCGCCAACAGGACAGACTTCATGCTGTACCTTGTCACTGCCAAATCAGTTGCAGGAACGTTAATCAAGATTTCCGCTTGAAGTATCAACCGTTCACCGGCCGGCCACTGGGTGCGGATGACGCGATCGCCCTCATTATATGCCAACTCCGCCGGCGCCTCACTATCCAGCCAGGCCCGCAACCGCGCCAAGAAAACTTGACCGTCTCCTGTTTCTTCTTCAACCGCCATCACGTTTCCTTCGTCAACGATTCCTTCCCCTTCGCCAACGACTCCGTCTCCTTCACCAACAACAACACGCTCCTCATCAACAACCCCCTCGGCAGCCTCAACACGTTCTCCACCCTGATCCCAATCCAGCAGAAATGAATCAAGCTCACTGAGAAACTTCTGCAAACGGTTTTGCGCGTCATAGTAAGCTAACGCCGTTTCACCCATCCTGAATGTCAAATTCTTATCAACACTGGCGCTTTGTAACGACAACGCGATAAAAACAGTCAGACATAACACCACAAAAATCATCAACAGCGAGATGAAACCAACATTAACACCGGGTCTCACAGGCGGCCGCACTTCTCTCACAAGTCCTCACCCCAATTCTCTGGTTCAATGTTCGATACTTGGTGTTTGAGAGGCACATAAGCATCAACATTAAGTTCAAAAAGCTCGATCCCCGACTTTTGCACCCTGATATAGGCACGGCTCATGGTTCCAGCCGGCGAGCTGGCAATCTCCACAACCTCAACACTGGCAAACCATCCTGCCTCAGGAGCACTCTGCTTCACCTCATCCAAACGAATGATAAAACGTCCCTCTCCAACTTGCGAAAACCTCTGCCGATACCGGCTGTCCAACATAAAAGCAAAATTGTCCAAACCGCTCGGCATCTGACTGCGGAACATATCGCCAACCGACTGAGCCAAAACCATAGCCCCCGACTTATCGCTGCTGTGCTGTTCTGTTTTTTGCGCCTGCATGAAAACTTGCAGCACAACCATACACACAATGGCAAAGAACACTGTAGAAAGAATAATCTCCAAAAAAAGTCCAATTGTTTTTGCGGATGGTCTCACTGTTAAACCCCCATAAATGGCACATAAACCATCATTTTATGCCAGGCGCCCCTGTCGTCTTCCAAAGCGATCTCAATAAGGTCATTGGTGATGTAGGCAACAGAAAACCCCTGGGCCGCTGTGATGGCGGTATCAAATATAGCGCTCCGGCTGCCATAAGCACCGAAAGATTCTCGCAGCATACCCTCCCGCAAAGAAATGCTCGTAGCATAGCGTTGATTGTCAATCTCTTCAATCAGCACAAGGGTATGATTCTCGAGCAGCTCGACGGCGACGGCCTCCGATTGCCGAATTTTTGTGGCGATATAGGCCAAACCCGTTCGCCCCACAAAATTTTGCTCCGCTCCTTTGACAATCCCTTGATAAGCCTTCATCCCATAGGAAGCGGCAATCAGCGTGCTTATCGCGAACAAGCTAACCAAGAGCAGCGTGGGGACACGATAAAGCGCGGCGTAACTTGGGTTCGCTCCATACAATTTTCTTGATCCATGGCGTATGTTTGTTCCTTGGCCCATTATTTATTGCCGCCTTCTTTCTTTGCCGGCATCGTCCGTGCCGCTGTTATCACCACCGGGCTTATGTTTGCCAGAATTTGTACCCCGGTTCCTGTTGGTCAAAGTCACTTCCGGGAAAACGTTAGAAGCAAAAACCACATAATTAACAACGTACTTTTCATCAATAACAATGCCGTAATGATTGATCAAATAATCAAGAGAAGCAGGATAGCTTCCTTCCGTGGCGTAACAAGAGATCAGCGCGCGAATAATCGCGTCGCGGGCCACTTGCTCGCCCTCACGTTGTACAGATTCCGACATCTGCCGGTAAAAAAACATCAGCGCCAGAACCAGCACGACCAAAGCACCCAAGGAAAAACTCAGTGTCCGCAGACTGAAAAACCGGCTTTTCGCTCTCATACGCCCTCCTTATGCCCTCCTTATGTCCACCGCCAACCGGCAGACAATACTTCTTGAAAATTCCGTGTGGGCTGTGATTAACTCTGCGGTGACCCTAGCCAAAGGAAGACAATATCCCAATGAGAGGCAGCATAATACACAACAGGATAACACCGATGACGACAGACAAAAGGCTGATCAGTAACGGCTCAATCAACGCCAGGAACCCCGCAAGCACACGGGAGGATTCTTGTTCATAGATCTCCGCGAGACGTCCCATCACCTTTGGGGTCGCTCCTGAACGAACGCCGCTTTTGATCATTCCCACATGGGTCGGGTTAAAAAGCCCGCTGCCAATAAGAACTTCCGCCAAAGCGCCTCCGGCAAGAACCTGCTGATGACACTGCTCCAACCGAGCTTTAACACCCCGGCTCGGACAAACCGTGCTCGCCATTGACAGGGCCATCGGCAGATCATCCCCGCTGGTCAGCAGCAGCGAAAACGTCGAAGTGAACCGGGCCATGGACAAAGTCCTATTAATTGTACGCGTTACAGGAGCGTTCTCGGCCATAGCGGCGAAAAACCGTTTGCCGGCTCTGGTACGGTTGAACAACAATCCCAAGACAAAAAGCACCAGCAGGATCAAAACCAGCCACATAGCAACCGAACCGATTGTAAGGGCCGCCTGAACCATGGCGTTGGCTTCAATATCCACACCCATTTGGGCGTAAATGCCGGAAAAAATCGGCAAAACAGCGTTGACCAAAAATGCCACCACAACCGCGATAATACAAACCAAGATAAAAGGGTTGGCCACGGCGCCTTTGATCTGGGCGGCGCGCCGGCTTTCCTGCTCATAATGGTCGGCCAAAGTATAGCAGGTCATGTCCAGATTTCCGGAACGTTCCGCCAGCCGGATCATATTGACGGCATAAGGTGGAAAGATGTTCATCTCTGCCATAGCGGTGCTCAGCACAAAAACCGACGAAAGCTCCTCATGCAATCTGGCCAGAAAGGAACCCTCCTTCTTGGAGGCGGCGTCACTAACCATCACCTTCAAGCTTTCCTCAACCGTCAATCCCGACGAAATCAGCAGCCCCAAATTTTCAAATAAGATCATAAGTTCCTGATGCGACAAATTAGCTTGTTTCAAATCGATACCCCCCCGACATCAATAAACCTTCAACGCCGTATATTTTTCTCCGCCTCCAATGTATTTTGCCAGCTTCTCACTGCTGATATTGCCCGCGGCAAAAGTCAGATCAATCAGCTCCCAATGGTTGGCCTCCAAATATAATCTCACGTCAACCCAGCCTTCATTTTCCAAATAAATGGCGTTCCAGGCATGATTAAGGTTATCCTCCACCTTCCCGGTGATCATTTTCGCGGGGATATGATTCGCCCGCAGCATCGCGCAAACCAAAGAAGCATAGTCCATGCAAATACCTTTGCCGTCGGCCAGCACGGCGTCCGGGTCAGGCGTATAAAAATTCTCAATTGTTTCTGCTTTTGTGCTATCATACTTAATGAACTCCTTGACAAACACATAGATTTCGTTAAGAGCTTCGATGTCGCTGGTACAGCCCCGTGTCAATTCCCAGGCTTTCTGTGTTAAGAAAGATTCCGGGGAATACATCACATATTTGTTCGGGTACAGAAAAGGCAACAAATCATCAGCGATGGCCACATCAAACTCAACACTCACCAGCGGGCTGTATCGCGTTCCCTCGATCTGCTCCGCTACAACAATCCTGTAGCTGCCCGATCCCTCTTGTAAGGGCAGGACTTCTTTAACACCGGTCTGATCCACATCGTAACTCCATTGCTGGCTTTGCCCTTCGCCGTCATCCGTTTTCACAATCTGTATCTTTGCGTTTTTTGGCCCGGAATACCAAGCCATAATATAACCTTGATCCGCGTTGCCGTAGTCGATGCCGGCGTTCTCCGCCTTTTCCGTGACATCGCTCTCCTGGGGCAGCAACAATAAGTCAGGCGGAAAATCCCTCAGAACTGTCGGCGCCGGCGCCGCCGCCGAACTGTTGGTCAAACAACCACCGCTAAGAATCAGGAACACGCTTTGGAGCATAATGAGCATTGGTCTGATTTTCATCGTCATTCTCCATGTTTCTTGGCAGACCGGCAACGCCGTAATGTATGTTGTTGATACAGGGTTATTATGTATCAGATCAGCACAGGCAATGCATATTAATCCTGATCTCGGTTAACAGGAGAGGTCGAACAACGAAAATTTGCTTTGAGATAGAGGAGTTTATGCGAAAAAGGAGTATATTAAGGATTATTGGATTTTTAGGCACATTGGCTGAATAAAAGGAGGCTAACAAGTGATAGAGATTGATAATGTCTCAAAAAGCTTTGATAAGACCCCAGTGCTGAACAATATTTCGATGCATATCGGCGGCAGCGAAATCGTTTGCCTTCTAGGACCCTCCGGGGCCGGCAAGACCACACTGATTCGTCTTATCACCGGTGCTATCAAGGCAGATGCCGGCAGGATCAGAGTGGCCGATATCAACGTCCCTTCGATAAACTTGTACAAGATGATTGGCCTTATGCCGCAAAACGACGCCCTTTATGCCGATTTAACCGGTCTGGAGAATCTGATGTTTTTTGGCGGTCTTTACGATTTAAAGGGATCGGTTCTCAAAGATAGAGTCCATGAGGTTCTGACACTGCTCGATCTGGTACATGAAAAAGATATGCTTGTCGCCCACTATTCCGGTGGCATGAAAAAGAGGCTTTCCCTTGCTATGGCTCTGCTGCATAAACCCAAGGTCTTGCTGCTAGACGAGCCTACCGTCGGCATTGAACCTCAGCTGCGGCGGACAATCTGGGCACAGTTTCATACGCTGCGCGACAGCGGCGTCTCAATGATCGTGTCGACTCATGTTATGGACGAGGCGGCCAAATGTGACCGGACAGCTATTCTTTATAGCGGCGGTCTGATGGCCTTCGATACCACAGAAAATTTGATCGCCGGAACAACAAAGGGCAATATCGAAGAATTATTCTTTATGGCAAAGGAGGCTCAGCTATGATAAACATCGCGGAGAGAATTATTAAACAGATGGTCCATGACAAACGTTCCCTGGCCATGATTATCATCGTCCCGCTTTTCTTACTTACATTATTGTATCTCTTGTTGGCCAAAAGCAGTTATGTTCCTGTTGTGGCTACCGAGAACCTGCCGGCATCTTTCATGACCATGCTGGAGGAACAAGACACCATTCGCTTGGCGGTGAAAGACGTGGATGAAACCATTGAGACTTTCTTGAAAAACGGTAAGGCCGACGCCGTCATCTCCCAGGACGAGGAAGGGCTGCGCATCACATTTGTGGAAATGGACGGCGTCAAAGTCAACGCCGTAACCGACGCCCTCAAGTCGGTTGTATCCGTGGCCGCCGGGAAATCTCAGCCGGAAACAAATATTGATTTTATTTACGGGAAGAAAGATCAAAGTATGTTTGATTCCCTGGGATTTTTGCTGCTGAGTGTTTTATCCTTCTTCATGATCTTCCTTTTTTCCGGCATCTCCTTTGTCCGGGAACGCACTTCAGACACGTTGGAAAGGCTTATGCTCACGCCTATCAAGACTGTTTCCGTGGTGGGCGGTTATGTGCTTGGCTTCGGGTTCTTTGCGGTTATTCAAAGCGTTCTCATGCTCATCTATGCCAAAATTCTTGGTATGCCTTTTGTCGGCTCTTGGTTGGTCGCGGCGCTCATTATGCTTCTGTTGGCTGTTCTCGCGGTTGTCACCGGTGTGCTTATTTCCGCCATATCCAGAAATGAGTTTCAGGTGATGCAGTTTATCCCCATTATCATTATACCCCAAATCTTCTTTTCCGGGCTCATTCCGGTGGATACGCTGCCGTTTAAGCTAAATTATCTGTCAAAGATTATGCCTCTCTATTATGGGAGCGAGGGACTGAAAGGCGTCTTGGTTTACGGGTACGGGTTCGGCCGGGTAATGCCGCAGATTGTGATTTTGCTATGCTTTATCGCGGCGGTTTTCGCGGCCAATGTATTTGTGGTGGAGAGGTATCGGGCTTAGGCGGGCGGGAGATTCCCTATGATATCAAACACAGCAAACACAGGCATATCCTCCTTTCATGAAACAAACCGGGTCATAATCAAAGGGGCAGGCGTTGCCTATCTTCTTCCCCACCCTGCTCTGCGCGCCTGGATATCCAACTACACGATTACATTCCCAACCGAGTGCGCAATGTCCGACGGGTATACGGTCATCCCCCACGGCTGCGCCACTTTGGTTCTTGCGTGGGATGGCCGCCGTTTTTTCTGCAATTTGTTCGGCTCTTCAACCAAGCCTGTCTGCGTGGGAGACGAAGCGAATATTTGTCAGACGCTGTTTATCACGGAGTTTCATCCGGGGGGATATTACGCTTTCAGCGGCCTGCCTCAGCATGAGTTAACGGATTGTGTTATTCCCTTTGATACGATTAATCCCGCGATGCACAGATTGATGGCGCACCAGCTGGAAGCTGCGCCGGATCTTCATGGACTTGTGGCGGAAATGGACAGGTTGTTTTTGGCCCATCTTAGAGTTTCCTCTTTCCGCCCTGAGTTTTCCGAGGCAAGTCAGATGATCGTCAACAGCGGCGGTCTTGTTTCTGTAAGAGAACTCTCTCAGAACGTGTTTATCAGCCAACGGCATTTGAACCGTGTCTTTAGGGAATATATTGGGGTGAATGCGAAGTCTTTTTCCCGACTTGTGCGGGTCAATAGGGCCTTACGGTTTTTACGGCGGCGAGATTACAGCCTTTCCCGGGCTTCTATGGAGACCGGTTTTTATGATGTGCCTCACTTTATTCACGATTTCAAGTCCATTTGCGGCGTAACACCCCAGGAATACCGGGATAATATGTCCGATTTTTACAGTGAGGTCGCGAAATTCTGATGTACAATACTATTGAACACGATAGATATGAAGGAGTGATGACATGCGTTACCAGGGTACTTTGATCGCCGTATCCGATATGGCTAAGGCCAAACATTTCTATGAAACCGTCATGGAACAAAAGGTTCTGATGGATTTGGGCGTCCATGTATCCTTTGCGGGAGGCTTGTCCCTGCAATCCAATTACGCCGAACTTGTTGGCGCTATTCTGCCGGCGCGGGACCGGCCCAACAATTTTCAACTGTATTTCGAGGTTGAAGATCTGGATACCTGGCAGGACAGAATCAAAAACACCGAGGGGATAGAGTTCATTCATGAAGCCAAAGAATACCCTTGGGGGCAGAGAGTTATGCGGTTTTATGACTATGACAAGTACATCGTCGAAGTCGCGGAAAGCATGGAAAGCGTCGCCAAAGGTTATCTCGCCCAAGGACTCAGCGTTGAGGAAACCGCCCGGCGCACCATGTTCCCTGTGGAATTCGTGAAAAGCCTTTTGTAGTCTGATCCTGATCTCAATAACTGCACCAAAAAAGGAGCTGTTGCACATGGGGCGGCTCCTTTTTCATAAACCAGTAGCTGACCAAACCGGGGTTATAACGTATCCCAGGTTAAACGATAACTGCCCTTGGCCTCTTTCCCGACCACTTCGATCAAATAGCACTCCTCTTCTTCAGCCATCAAAGCGATTTCGCCAGAAGGCCCCGTCATCCGGACCACCTGATTACCTTTGCTGTCCTTAACGCTCATCTCTAAAACACCCTTCACCAATTCCATATTATAGATGAGCACAACCTTCTCGCCTTTAGCCAGCGCCAGCTCCTTATCATCAAGCCCCTTGAAATAGCTGAAAGAAGCCTGCCAATCTTTATCGCCCTGGATCTGATTATAGCCAATCTTAATCTCGGAACTGTTTTCAAACAAAACAAACGCCAAGATAATTAGAAACAAGCCCAAAGTCCCGATAACACCAACAATAGTACGCAACATAAGTGAATGCCTCCCGCTGTTATTCGAACAATAGAAACAAACAAAAAATGGAACTCCTCTATAGGATTTCCATTCGCGATAAATATATACTGATATTGCCAAGGCCTCGTTTTTTTCCTCCTGTATGGCCTCATTATCCATGGTTCATTGCCAATTGTCCCAAAATCCCCATCGCCTCATCCATCTCCTCCCGGCTCACCGTCAGAGGCGGCAAAAACCGCAAAGTCTCCCCGCCCACACAATTAATCAACAATCCCCTTTCCCGGCATTGAGCCACCAAACCCGGAGCCTTCTCACCCACCGTAACACCCAGCAGCAAGCCCATTCCCCTCACCGGGGCGCCATCCCAGCACGCATCAGCCACTTTCTGCAAAGCATGCTTCAGGGAAGCCCCCTTCGTCCGAACCTCTTCCAAAAACCCTGGGGCCATCATCACATCAAGCACAGCGCACCCTGCCGCTGTCACCAATGGGTTGCCGCCAAAAGTCGAAGCATGATCTCCCGGCTGAAACGCATCGGCAACCCTATCCGCTGCCAGCATCGCCCCCATAGGAGCGCCGTTGCCCAAAGCCTTCGCCAACGTCATAATATCAGGAATCACATCCCCATGCTCATAGGCAAAAAGTCGTCCTGTCCGGCCCACCCCGCATTGCACCTCATCAAAAATCAGCAAAGCCTCATGTTCATCGCACAGCGCCCGAGCCAACCGCATGAAATCAGCGCTCACCGGATGTACACCGCCCTCACCCTGAATCGGCTCCAGAATAACAGCGGCTGTTTCCTCATTGACAGCCGCCCGCAGCGCCTCACCATCATCAAGAGTCACATAAGAAAAACCAGGCATCAAAGGCACAAAATCCTTTTGATACGCCCACTGCCCTGTTGCCGCCAAAGTCGCGAAGGTGCGCCCATGAAAAGAATTCTGCAATGAAATAATCTGAGTCTTCGAACTCTTGCCATGAACCCTGGCAAACTTCCGCGCCAATTTAAAAGCCGCCTCATTGGCCTCAGCGCCGCTGTTACAAAAAAACACCTTATCGGCAAAAGAAAACGACGTCAATTTCCGCGCCAGAGCAATCTGATTCTCCTGCCAAAACAAATTGGAAGTATGCACCAAGCGCCCTAATTGCTCTTTCATTGCTTCAACAACCAGCGGATGACCATGACCAAGAGAAGTCACAGCAATCCCCGAAACAAAATCAAGATACGCTCGTCCATCCACATCCCAGACCCGCGTCCCCTCCCCTTTCACCAGAGCTAAAGGATACCGGTTGTATGTGTTCATCAGAACCTCCCGGCCCGACGCTATCAGATTCTCAGTCTTCATCTCATATCCACCCTCCCAAAAGTGATTGCTATTGTCCATTGGTGCTGTTGTCAATGGCCAAATATCATCGTGCCCACGCCAACATCGCTAAAAATCTCCAGCAACAAAGTATGGGGTTCGCGCCCATCAACAATATGAACACTGGGCACCCCCTGACCCAGCGCCAGCAAAGCGCACTCCGCCTTTGGCATCATCCCGCCTTGAATCACGCCGTCAGCCATAAGTTTTTCCACATCCTGCACCCGTAGTTCCGAAACCACCGAGGCTGGATCGTGAACATCCCGCATGATCCCCGGCACGTCCGTCAGCAAAAACAATTTATCGGCCTGCAGCGCCCCAGCCAGCATACCCGCCGCCATATCCGCGTTAACATTATAGGGCAGCCCGTCCTCGCCGCCCGCCAAAGGCGAAATGACCGGAATAAACCCTTGATCAAGCAAAGACACCACAATCTCCGGCGACATCTTCGTAATCTGACCAACATACCCCAAATCCACATCTTCCTCATACCCCTCAAGATTAACCAGGGTCATCGGCTTCTTCTCCGCCAGAAAAAGCCTGGCGTCCTGACCATTCAGCCCCACAGCCCGACCACCCAAACGATTCAGATGTCCCACGATCTGAGTATTCAACTTGCCCACCAGCACCATAGCCGCGATTTCCATTGTCTCCTCATCGGTCACCCGCAGCCCCTGCACAAAAGTGCTCTTCTTGCCAACGCGTCCCAGCATACGATTAATCTCCGGCCCGCCCCCATGGACCACAACAGGCCGCATCCCTACAGAATGCAGCAGCAGGATATCCAGCAACACATTCTCCTTCAGCGCGTCATCCACCATAGCATGACCGCCGTACTTAATCACAACCGTATGCCCGGCAAACCGTTGAATATAAGGCAGAGCCTCAACCAGAACCTGCGCCCGCTCCAAATAACTTACACTCATACAACCCAACCAACCTCTCCGCTGAAACTATCAGCTCCGATAATCCGCATTAATGTCAATATACTTATGGGTCAAATCGCAACCCCAAGCGGTCGCCGAAAAACCACTGCCCAACGTCCTATTCCCTACACCCAACATCCCATTTCCTACCACCAATTCACTTCCCGCATCCACCATCTCGCCCCCCCTGTCGCCGGATAAATCAATGTGAACCGTCACGCTGTCCCCGCTAAGCCGCTGAGACGCCTCCCTCTCATCAAAAGGCACTTCTTGGCCCGCCGCCGCCACCGGTAGCCCATTCAAGAAAATAGACACTTTCCCCGGATCAATCTCAACCCCGGCATAACCGGCGGCACAAATAATCCGGCCCCAATTGGCGTCACGGCCATACATGGCGCACTTGACCAGATTGGACCCGCAAACCGCGCGAGCCACCCGACGAGCCTGCTCCTTGCTGGAGGCGCCCGTCACCTGCACGGTCAGGAGCTTGGAAGCCCCCTCCCCGTCACTCGCGATAGCCCGCGCCATTTGCCGGCAAGCTTCCCGAAAAAGATCGCAAAAGGCTGCCCAATCCTCATCCGCCAACTCAACACCGGAACAGCCGTTAGCCAAAGCCACCACCATATCGTTGGTACTCGTATCGCCATCAATCGTTATCATGTTAAAACTCTCATCCACAGCCTCACGCAAAAGATCCTGCAACCGCCCCGCCTCTACACAAGCATCTGTGGTCACAAAAGCCAGCATTGTGCCCATCTGGGGATGAATCATCCCCGACCCTTTGGCCATAATGCCTAAACGAACGGTTCCTCCCCTCAGCTTCAATTCATAGGCCGCCTGCTTCTGAACCAAATCCGTCGTCATAATGGCCAAAGAAGCCAAATGAGCTCCCTCCGCCAGCTGCTCGGACAGCGCCCGATCCGCCGGCTCCTGAACGCCCATTTTCCGGCAAGCCCCTATCTCCTCAGCAGCCTGCCGTATTCCAGCCCGCACACGCTCCGTAGGAAACCTCTGCCCAATCACACCGGTAGACGCCACCACCACATCCGTAGGCGCCAATCCCAAGGCTTGAGCCGTCTCCTCCGCCATAGCCCAAGCCGCCTCATCACCTTGCTGCCCTAAACAAGCGTTGGCGTTGCCGCTATTCACCACAAGAGCCTGAGCCCGCCCGTCGGCCAAATGCCGCCTGTTCAGCGCCAAAGGATGCGCCTGCACCAAATTGCTTGTATAGACCGCCGCCGCCGCTGCCGGGCATTGCGAATAAACCAAAGCCACATCATATTTGCCGGGATACTTAACATGAGCCTGCACACCAGCGGCAAAAAAACCCTGGGGTTCCGCAATACCTTTCCCATCCCGCAAAACATGCCAATTCACTTTATCACCAGCTGAAACATTCATATCCTTTTCTCCACCCCTTTACACTGACTGCAGCATGGCCAGAACACAATTTCAGCAAAACCTGGATACTATGCAGGCACAGACCCAGTGACCAAAAAGAGCGGCCCCATACCAAGTATTTACGGCCAAAGACTCAAGAACTCCAGTCCTTGCTCCTCCGGCCAGCCGAACATAACGTTCATATTCTGCACAGCCTGCCCGGAAGCCCCTTTAACCAAATTATCCAAAACAGAGACGACAACAGCCGTGCGCGTCCGCTCATCCACCCGAACTTGCATAAACAGATTATTGCTGCCTAGAGCGTGCTTACTCATCGGCCACAACCCTGACGGCAAAACCTTGACAAAGGCAGCTTCAGCATAAGCGTTCGACCAACAGCGACGAAGATCGGCCTCACACACGTCCGTCCGTGTCCGAACATAAATCGTCGCCATCATACCACGCGCCATAGGCACAAGATGGGGCGTAAAAGACACAGTAACCGGCTCCCCGGCGGCCACCGACAGTTCCTGCTCAATCTCCGGCAGATGACGGTGACCCTCAACGCCATACACCTGAAAATTACTTTCCACCTGACAAAAGTGCGTTCGCGCCGACGCGGCGCGTCCGGCTCCCGAAACACCCGATTTAGCGTCAATAACGATAGGATCATATTCAATAAGATCCTCCTGCAGCAAAGGTATCAGAGGCAGCAACGTCGCCGTCGGATAACAACCGGGATTGGCGATAAGGCGCCCTGTGGCAACGTTCTTCTGGTAGATTTCCGTCAAACCGTAAACCGCCTGGGACAGGTTCTCTTGATCCGGATGATCCAAATCGTTGTCAGGTAGGCCAGTTACGCCGGTTTGACTAACTTGGCCCGTTTTTTCGCTATCACCGTACCAGAACCGATAGGCCGCGGGATCCTTCAAACGAAAATCAGCCCCCAAATCAATCACCTTAATACCTCGCGCCAACAAATCCGCTGCTCGTTCCGCCATAATTCCGTGGGGTACTGCGCAGAACAGAACATCAACCTTAGGAACACAACTCTCGTCTTCCATAGTCAATTCCCCAACTGGATAACCGAACAATTCTGGATAAGCCGAATAATACTTTTGTCCCTGAGCGCTCGAAGTGCCCAAATAAACAATATCCGCTTGCGGATGCTTGCTGAGAATACGCGTAAGCTCCCGGCCGGTATATCCGCTCGCACCAAGGATCCCTACTTGAATAGCAACATTTTTATTCATCGCTTTCTCCAATTGTATTTATCAAACTCTCACATCATAACCAATTATTCGCATGATGTCAATGTATATCATCCAATAAATACTGTATTTTTATTCATATCCATTATACGACGAATCCGCTCAATAATGCAAGTCCCTTGAAGGTTATCTTGAAGAGTCGTCGGGCCGTAGTCAAGCAAGCTCATAAAAAATCGGTCAGCCCGCAACGCAGCTTTCCGATTAAAATGGGGTGATATGACAGAAACAACTAGGGTCTTCAACAACAACGCTACACTTTTACGATCAGGTGTTGGGACGTGACGTCAGAACAGTGATTAATTCCTCATATGGCGCGCCGCAACGAACATAAAATTTGCCGGCAATAAATTTTTGGGTCTTTTTCTGTTCGACGACAAGATCATGAAATTGAGCGGCGCTGTCAATAACGCCTTCCTGCTCCAGAAGAGCGGCAATCTGTCTTGCCGACATTCCTGGGCTGATATTAATAGTTTTAGGGCTGCCAGGCACTTGAGCCGAGGCGGCTGCCTCTTGATGCCCCACTGCCTGAGCATCTCCCGGCTGATGACTTTCCAAGGCTGCCAAGTCTGCCGCGTCCGATAAATCAATCGAAGCAGCCGCAACCTCATCCGCCTCTGACGCAGCCAACAGAATATCTTGATTCAAACCACCAGCCTGGACGTCGCCCTGATCCGGCCCAAACAGCCCCCACAGCGCCAAAATGACGGCTGCCAAGCACAATCCGGTTCCCATGCCGGAAATAAAGGGTCCGATTTTCTTTCTCATGGCCTTATGCTCTCTTATATTCGTTGACGATCATGGAAACAGTATCGTTGCTCATCGCCAATTCCTCAGCGATATCTGAGTTGGAAAACCCATTCTGCGCCATAGAGACAATTTCCTTGTTCCGTTCCGCCCGAGTCGCCGCCGCGTCGCCAAAACGCGGTTCAAAAAGCCCCTTGACATTGTCTTCAGCCGACAAAAGCGTTTTGGGACGAGACTCGTCCAGATCAGGCATCACAGAGCGGACCAGAAGGATTTCACGTTGAACCAGATCATTTTTGGCGTCGTTACGCCGCACTTCGTCCCGCAGCGCGCTGATCTCCTTGCGCAGCGCCGCCATGTTGTTAAGTGAAGGCGTCGCTTCCTCATCCCTGTTAAAAACGAACCCCAGAACTAGAAGCCCTGCGCCCATAACCAAAAGAAGAATAGCCGGTAGCAAATCCACTTGACTCCCTCCTGTTTGATGTAGTTCCTCGTTTTGCTTTTTCGCTTCTCCAACTTTCGCTCAAGTTGGGGATAACCGAAGAACCGTCTATCATTGGTTCTCAGTTATCGCAGTGTCGTCTGTCTCTTGCACCGCAGCATGACGTTGCTCCTAGCAAATACGTTGATTAGTAGAATAATTCTATATTTTTAATAATGTTCCTGCTCTGAAAGCTGTAAAATCACAAATATTCCTGAATAGGACTTACGTCTTATATCTTCAACAAGTTTATTCATTTTTCGAGATAATTTGCCACGCCCAAGGCGATCGCCAACGCGATTTTGCTTTGATACTCGGTATCCACCAATCTCTTCTCTTCTTCTGGGTTGCTGAGAAAACCTATCTCAACAGTTAAGGCGATTCCTCGGGTATTTCTGAGCATATAGAATGTGTCGGACCTGATGATGCGCGGGTGTCCCGTTACCTTGTTCAGGCGTTCCTGCAGTTCTTTGGCCAGCACCGCCCCATCCTTGGATCCTTTATAATGAAAAACCTGAGCCCCTTGTTGTTTGCGATCGGAAAAACTGTTGCCGTGAATGCTCAACGTGATGTCGGCGTCAGATTCCTCCACCACCTTGGTGCGATAGGCCAAATCCTCAGATTTATTCTTCGATGCACCTGTGGACGTGCCATAATCCCGGTCATCCTCACGAATCATGACAATGTCCACACCGGATTGCAGCAGGAACTCTTTAACTTTCAAGGCTACAGCCAGATTAACATCTTTTTCTTTGACCCCCGTTACGCCGATAGCGCCCGGATCAATCCCACCGTGTCCAGGGTCGATAACAACGGTTTTACCGGCAAGATTCCCGTTCCAGACCATGATATCGTCGTTAGCGCTGCTGCTCCTATCTACCGACTGACCGCCCTGTCCCAGAAGGGTCGCGCCAGCCAGAATCATGCAAAAAACAGCAAGGCTTAAAAAGATCCTTTGCATTCCGCCAGAAACAAAAGAGCCGGTTCGAAAACCGCTGATGTGGATAAAGCTTTTTTTTCGCATCATAAAACCTTCCTCCCAGGGATCGGTCATGAGTTCGCGGTGTATGACCTATACATTAATAGTATGGGAGGAGGGAGGGATTATTCTTCGCCGGTGTTTTTTGTATGGCTTATTGTGGGGCTTCTGGTTTCTCAAACTCGATCAATTCTATTGGCGCTCCGTTATGCTCAATCATTGCGCCGCAACACTTCTTCTGTGACAATCATATTATAAGGCAGCCGCGTCAGCAAACAGCTGTTGGAAAGCTTATCCCAACAGGCCAGTCCTCGAAGCCGCGCCAGTTCCCGAATATCGTTTTTCCCCATACCGCTTTCTCGCAGAGGGCTGCGTACCCCCAACTCGCCCAAAACCCTGAACCCCGGACGGGTCGCCGGGTCGTCATCTTTTTGCGTGCCGTCCATAAGCCAAGCCACACCAATACACCGGCGCAATTCTTGCAATTCTCCAAACATATAATGCTTGCACAAATAGCAGCGGTCCTCGCTGTTGCGCCAAAGGTCTACCGGTCCTTCGCCAAAAGCCAGCCGCGGTCTGTAGTGCCTCAACCCTCTCCGACCAGCCTGTGCCTCTGCTTCCCGGCCTTCTTCCTCAATCATGTAGGGCGTATCTAATGTCGCCACCGCCACATGATCGCCCAGAACTTCATGAGCCACATCAAGAAGCAGCAGACTGTCCGTCCCGCCGGAACAGGCAAGGAGAGCGCTGTCCATGCCTGCGAGGATTTGTTTGAGGTTCTCTAATTTTCTTTCTAGGCTCGGTTTCATGTTGATCTTAATCCCAATTTTGATCTCAAACAGCGAACCAGAGGAGCCGCATATAAACTAGCGTTTCGAGAACTGCGGCGCTTTCCGAGCCTTCTTAAGCCCATACTTGCGGCGCTCTTTCATTCTCGGATCACGGGTCAAGAACTTAGCCCGTTTCAAAGTCGGCCGCAGCCCCGCATCCATCTCCAGCAAAGCCCGCGCGATACCCATCCGCAGAGCTCCCGCCTGACCGGTCGTTCCTCCGCCGTGAACACGGGCAAAGACGTCATACTTTCCTTCCGTCTCTGTAACGGCAAAAGGCTGTTGAACGATCATCACCAACGTCTTTTTCCCAAAATATTCATCCAGCTCCCGCTTGTTGACCAAAAACTTGCCGGTACCAGGCGTCAGCCTGACACGTGCGATAGCATTCTTCCTTCGTCCTGTACCTAAGTAATGGTTGACAGCCATTTTTTACCTCCTCGGTTAATTCATAACCCACATTTCCGGCTTCTGAGCCTGATGAGGGTGTTCGGAACCCCGGTAGACTTTTAGTTTCCCGTACATTTTCTTGCCTAAGCGGTTGTGAGGCAGCATCCCCTTCACGGCACGCTCCATAGCCCGTTCAGGCATTTTATCCATGACGTCACGGTAGGAGCGTTCTTTCAAGCCCCCCGGGTAGCCGCTGTGCCAGCGCAGTTTTTTCTGATTAATTTTTTTGCCGGTCAAAACAGCTTTTTCCGCATTAATAATAATGACAAAATCACCTGTATCAACATGAGGCGTAAAAATTGGCTTGTGCTTGCCGCGCAGCAACCGGGCTGCTTCGGTGGCAGTCCGTCCTAACGCAACGTCCGCGGCATCAATCACATACCATTTTTGCTCGACTTGGCCGGCTTTGGCAAACTGAGTGATCATATAACTTCCTCCAAAATTCCGTATTCTATCCTTCAAACAAACATGCATCGTTTCCCGAGTCGATATCGCTGATGTATGAACCTCTTGGCGCCACAAGACTTTCTTCCCATTCCGAATCCGGCAAGTCAGCAAAAACATCGCTGGGTCGGCGCGCCTGATACTCAACATGCCGGAGAATCAACCCATGAGGCGGCAGCGTCTCGCCGGCGTGGGTTCTGTCCCGTGAAGCCAGGACAGCCGCCATGGTCTCCGCTTCTTTGCCGGTTTGCCGGACACGGAATTCACCAAGCGGTTCTTCTCTACTACATCCTACAAGGGTTCCGGCTATGATTCTCACCATATGATACAAAAACCCGTCTCCAACAAAACTCATCCTAAGCAAACCACACTCTTCCGAAAAACGCCGCTCTGTCCTCTCTTCAAAGAAGCGATTCTCTTCTTCAAACACCATACAATGGCTGAGGGTTCGTTCATAATGACGGCTGGCGCCATGGCTCGCGGCAAAAGCCCGGAAATTGTGACGGCCTATCAGTGCTTTTGCCTCCCACCTCATTGCCGCCAAGTTCAGCGGAACCGGTTCATGATACGCGTTGCGCCGCATGAACACGTCCGGAACACGTCTATTGTCTACCCAGTAATCATAGCGTTTCCAACAGGCACTGAACCTGGCGTTAAAATCCGCTCTCGTTTCCCAAACCTCCAGAACTCTGATATCCCGGGGTAAAAGGCTGTTCATAGCTTTGCCAACCTTGTCTGTGGGAATACGGGCGCCCGTTCGAAAACTGACAACCTGACCGGCGGCATGAACGCCGGCATCGGTGCGTCCGGCCGGGGTGAAACGAATGCTTTCTTCAAAAAGCTGAAACCAGACCTTTTCTAAGCTCCCCTGAATCGTGGGGCCATGTTCCGCGCACTGAACCTGAAATCCGTGGTAACCCGTGCCGTCATAGGCGACAGTGAGCGCAAGGCAACGCGTGGTTTGTGTGCAGTGCATAGATATGTGCCTTACACCAGTTCGACAACAACCATTTGAGCCGCGTCGCCACGCCGGAACCCTATTTTAAGGATTCGTGTGTATCCACCTTGCCTATCGGCGTAGCGGGGACCGATACGGTCAAACAGATCTCTCACCACATCCTCGTCCAAAAGATAGGACAAAGCTTGGCGGCGGGCCGGCAAATCGTTGCGTTTGCCTAACGTAATCATTTTTTCTGCGATAGCGTTGATCTCCTTTGCCCGCGCCTCGGTCGTCTCAATCTTGCCATGCATGAGCAAGGAGGTAACGATGTTGCGCAACAAAGCGCGGCGGTGACCCATATTACGCCCTAGTTTGCGATAAGGCATTTTTTTATCCCTCCTTTGCCTGTACGTTACTCATCCGCGACGCGGAAGCCCAGATTCAAATCATGCAGCTTGTTCTCAACTTCTTCCAAAGACTTACGTCCGAGATTGCGAACTTTGATCATATCTTCCTCGGTTTTCTGGGTCAATTCCTCAACCGTATTGATACCAGCCCGCTTCAGGCAGTTGAAAGATCTTACAGAAAGATCCATCTCTTCAATGGTCATTTCCAGGATCTTGCTCTGCTTCTCTTCGTCTTTTTCCACCATAGTCTCAATGCTGCCCATGGAATCGGTCAGCCCGATAAAAAGACTGAGATGATCGCTGAGGATCTTAGCGGCCAGGCTTGTGGCGTCTTCAGGGGTAATGTTACCGTTGGACCATACTTCCAGCGTTAGTTTGTCAAAATCGGTCATAACGCCGACACGGGTATCTTCAACAGTGTAGTTGACCTTATGAATCGGCGTGAAGATGGAATCGACGGGTATAACGCCAATCGGGTGATCCGGTTTCTTGTTTTTCTCAGCCAACACATAACCCACCGATTTTTCCGCTGTCATTTCCATGAACAGACGGGCGTCGGCGTCAAGCGTGGCAATTTTGAGCTCAGGATTGAGCACCTCAATATCAGATCCTGTGATTATATCGCCGGCGGTAACGACGCCTCGGCCTTGGGCTTCAATACGCAAAGTCCGAGGTTCATCAGTATATCCTTTTAAAGCCAGGGATTTGATATTCAGGATAATCTCTGAAACATCCTCGCGCACACCTTGTATCGTTGAAAACTCATGCAGAACGCCCTCTATTTTAACCGAAGTTACCGCCGTTCCCGGCAGTGATGACAGCAATATCCGGCGCAACGAATTGCCCAGAGTAATCCCATATCCCCGCTCTAAAGGTTCTACAATGAATCTGGCAAAACTGTTATCCCTGGAACGATCCACACATTCAATTTTTGGTTTTTCGATTTCCAGCATCGACTCGCACCTACTTTCCTTCTTGAAATGTTAACGCGAGTATCTTTCAACAATAAGCTGTTCCTCTATCGGGACTTGGATGTCCTCCCGATCGGGCAGTCTGATAATCGTTCCGGATACGACGTCAGCATCAACGCTCATCCAAGCCGGCACAACCAGGCTGCCTAAGTTTTCGGCCATTTCTTTGAGGCGGTTGATACTTCTGCTTTTTTCTTTGATCGCGATAACATCGCCGGCGTTAACGAGGTAGGACGCAATATCCACGCGGCGGCCGTTGACCGTATAATGACCGTGAGTAATGAGCTGGCGGGCTTCGGGACGAGAACCGGCCAGACCAAGTCGATAAACAACATTATCCAAACGCCGCTCCAAGATGCGCAGAAGATTTTCCCCCGTCATCCCTTTTTGCCTGTTGGCGACTGCAAAATAGCGACGGAATTGTTTCTCCAAAACGCCGTACATGCGGCGGGCTTTTTGCTTCTCGCGCAGCTGAATCGCGTATTCGCTGGGTTTCCTGCTGCGTCCTTGCCCATGTTGACCCGGCGCGTACGCCCTGCGTTCAAAGGAACATTTGGTTGTGTGACATCGTTCAGATTTGAAAAACAGTTTGATGCCTTCTCTTCGGCAGATCCGGCAAACAGAATCAGTGTATCTCGCCATTGTTACCTCCTTAGTTTAGTTTATATCGTTGTCAATTTGCCAACTGTCAATTGTTTAGACTCTTCTGCGTTTAGGTGGGCGGCACCCGTTATGAGGCACCGGTGTTACATCTCTGATCAGGCTGACTTCCAAGCCGGCAGCCTGAAGCGCGCGAATAGCGGCTTCTCTTCCGGAACCGGGCCCCTTGACAAAACACTCAACATTGCGCATACCGTGTTCCATAGCCGCTTTCGCCGCGGTTTCCGCAGCCATTTGCGCCGCGTAAGGCGTGCTTTTGCGCGACCCCTTAAACCCCAACGCGCCTGCGCTTGACCAAGAAATCGCGTTACCGCCTGTATCCGAAATCGTTACAATGGTGTTGTTGAATGTTGATTTGATATGGGCGACGCCGCTTTCAATATTCTTTCGATCCCTACGTTTGGTTCTGACAACTTTCCGAGGCAAATTCTATCCCTCCCTTATTCGATAGTTCGTGATTCGTGATTCGATGTTCGAGATCTGAGGCGCAGCCATGGTTATTTCTTCTTCTTGCCGCCGATGGCGCGGGCCGGACCCTTCCGGGTTCGGGCGTTGGTTTTGGTGCGCTGTCCCCGTACCGGTAACCCTTTGCGGTGGCGGACACCGCGGTAACAGCCAATCTCAATAAGGCGTTTAATGTTGAGGGAAACCTCGCGGCGCAAGTCGCCTTCAACCTTATACTCTTTGTCAATGACCTCCCTGAGCCGGGAAACTTCGCTCTCAGACAGATCCTTGGTCCGTGTATCGGGATTGATCTTCGTCTTTGCCAGAATCTCTCTTGAATGCGCGATGCCAATACCATAAATGTACGTCAGCGCGACTTCACATCTTTTGTCCCGGGGCAAATCCACCCCTGCGATACGTGCCATATGATTCTTACACCCCCATATTTGTTCGTTCAATTGTGTTGTTTCTTTGATGTTTGCTGTTCAAATTCACTGTTCGCCGATTCTCGTATGGTTTCCAATCACGAACCGGCGAACCTCGAACCCTCGGATTCAGCCTTGCCTCTGTTTATGCTTAGGATTTTCGCAAATGACCATAACACGGCCTTTTCGCTTGATGATTTTGCATTTATCGCAAATCTGTTTGACAGACGAACGTACTTTCATTGAAAATCCTCCTTTTCCAAATAGTCTTAACCATGAAACAATTGACGCCTGGATCTTAACCTGGGTCTTGGTCACTTGAATCTGTAGACGATGCGGCCGCGGGTTAAATCATAAGGGGAAAGCTCGACGGTTACTCTGTCTCCAGGCAGAATTCTGATGAAATGCATGCGGATCTTGCCTGACACATGGGCAAGTATTTTGTGGCCGTTGTTGAGTTCGACACGAAACATGGCATTGGGCAGAGGTTCAAGAACCTTGCCTTCAACTTCAATAACATCTTCTTTTGACATCACTTTTACCTCCCTTCGGCAGAATTTTTCCGGCAACAGACGGCCCTCATTCCAGTAAAGTAAGAATATCATAACCATTTTCCGTCACAGCGACTGTGTGTTCAAAATGAGCCGACGGCATACGGTCTTTGGTTATCACCGTCCATTTGTCCCTTTCGATGTTCACCTGGTAGACGCCTAGGTTAACCATGGGCTCTATGGCCAGGACCATTCCTTTTTCCAGTCTGGGACCTCTGCCGGGTCTGCCGAAGTTGCGAACCTCGGGCGATTCATGAAGCTGCCGTCCAATGCCATGACCCGTATAGTCCCGCACCACTGACATTCCTTTTTCTTCAACGTAGATTTGTATCGCGGCCGATATATCAGAAAGACGGTTTCCTATCGCGACCTTCGATATTCCCATCATCAGCGATTGTTCCGTCACAGTCAGCAGATTCTGCTTGTCTTCGCTGATCTGCCCAACCGCAAAAGTCTTCGCAGCGTCTCCGTAGAATCCATTTAACAGCACCCCGCAGTCGATGCTGATGATGTCTCCTTCTGTCAGAACACGGGTCCCGGGGATCCCATGAACAACTTGTTCGTTAACCGAGGTACACAAAGTGGCCGGAAATCCGCGGTACCCTTTAAAGGCTGGTTGGGCGCCCCGGGCGGCAATTGTCTCGTCGGCAAGTCTGTCCAGTTCGCCGGTGGTTATTCCCGGTTTTATTTTTTCTTCGACCCGGGCCAGAACCTCAGCAACAATTTTTCCGGCCTCGCGCATCTGGGCAATCTCTGAGTCACTTTTCATCTCAACCATATTTTTCCTCTCACGTCAGATCCCTTTGGAGCGCCGCCAGTATATCGGCTAGAACTTGATCGATCTCCTGATCCCCCTGAATATTTCGCAGGATACCCTTCCTTGCGTAATATTCGATCAACGGGGCGGTTTCCCTCTGATAAACATCCAAGCGTTTTTCGCAGGTTTCTTCGTTATCATCTTTCCGTTGGTAAAGCTCTCCGCCGCATTTGCCGCACTGATCTTCCTGGGGCGGTGGATTGAAAACGATATGGTACGTCGCGCCACATTGCCGGCAAACTCTCCGCCCTGTCAAACGGGCCATCAGAAGGGGTCTGTCGACCTGAACATTGACAGCTGCGTTTAGAGATATCTCGAGCTCTTTCAGAATTTCCGCCAGCGCCTCCGCTTGCACCAGCGTCCGCGGAAATCCGTCCAGCAGAAACCCTTCGTGGCAATCACTTTGACCCAGACGTTCCCGGACAATGCCAATCGTCACGTCGTCCGGGACAAGGGTTCCCGCGTCTGAGAACGCCTTTGCCTGCAACCCCAGCGCGGTTTCGTTCTTAATGGCCGCCCGGAACATGTCACCGGTGGAAATGTGGACGATGCCAAAATGATCGGCCAGTCCCTGTGCTTGTGTTCCTTTGCCGGCTCCCGGCGGTCCTAATAATATCAAACGCATGAGATCATCTCCTTCTCTATCGGCAATTTACCAAGTCTTCAACATATCTCACTTGATAAATCCGGAATAGTTGCGTTGCAGAAGCTGCGATTCCAGCTGCTTCATGGTATCCAGAGCCACACTGACCACGATCAACAAGGATGTGCCGCCGATCTGCGCGTTTTTGATGCCGGTGATCACTTGTATGAGCATCGGCAGCAAGGCGATGGCCGCGAGAAAAACCCCGCCGGCCAAAGTCACACGGGTCAGGATCTTGCTCAGGTAATCCGAAGTGGGCCGCCCCGGCCGGATGCCGGGTATGAACCCGCCGTTTTTCTTCAGGTTGTCGGCGACATCGACCGGGTTGAAGGTGATACCTGTATAGAAGTAGGTGAAGAACACAATGAGGAGGGCAAAGAAAATGAGAAAAGGGATGGCTTCAAACTTCGCGTCCATAGTCAGCCAAGTGCCGATGAAATTATTAACCGCCGAACCCTGTGGAAACCATGTGCCGATGATCATAGGAAAGTTCATAATCGAAAACCCGAAAATCAGCGGAATGACGCCGGCTTGGTTGACTTTCAAAGGAATGTGTGTGCTCTGTCCGCCGTAAACTTTGCGACCGACAACACGTTTGGCGTATTGCACCGGGATTTTGCGCTGTCCTTCTTGCACAAAGACCACACCGGCGATCAGAATGGTGCCAATGACAAGAATCGACAAGGCCTGGTACCACGCAATTGCGCCGCTCAAAACATCCGGAACAATTGTTTTTACCGCGTCGGGGATACCGGCGACAATGCCGGCGAAGATGATCAGGGAGATGCCGTTGCCAATGCCTTTTTCGGTAATCTGTTCACCCAGCCACATGAGGAATGCCGTTCCGGCGGTCAGCACCAAGGCGATCAGGAAAAAGGTCGGAATCATCAGCGCCCCTTCAGGAACGACGAGATAAGGTCTCATCAAGCCGACTGTCATGCCCATGCCCTGGACAAAACCCAAAATAATGGTTCCATAGCGCGTGTACTGCGTGATTTTGCGCCGTCCGTCCTCGCCTTCTTTGGCCAACCGTCCCAGCGAGGGAATCACAACCGTTAGCAAGTTCATAATGATGGACGATGTTACGTAAGGGATAATGCTGAGCGCGAAGACCGAAAAGTTCTTCAGGGCGCCGCCGGAGAAGGTGTTCAGGAACGACATCATGGTGGCGGCGCCTTCGCCCTCAAACATTTGCTGCAAGGCTTCGCGGTTGATGAACGGTACGGGGATATGGGCGCCAATACGGAAAATGAGCAGCATGAGCAAAGTGAAGATGATTTTGTTGCGGATGCTTTTTGTTGACCACGCGTTCCGTAATGTATCCAGAATCGCCACTTTACTCCACCTCGATTTTTCCGCCGGCAGCCGTCACTTTTTCGGCAGCAGACGCGCTGATTTTACCTGCGCGAATCGTCAGTTTTTTTGTGAGATCTCCTTGACCCAGAATTTTAACCAATTTGTCATTTTTCTTGATTATTCCTTTGGCCGCAAGAGTTTCCAGGGTTACCTCGGCCCCGTCGTCAAACTTGGTTTCCAAGACGCTAAGATTAATGGCCGTGTATTCTTTACGAAAAATATTGTTAAACCCGTGTTTGGGTAGACGGCGGGTTATCGGCATCTGGCCGCCTTCAAAACCAGGCCGGACGCCACCGCCTGAACGGGCTTTCTGTCCTTTGTGCCCGCGGCAGGCTGTGTTGCCCATACCGGAGCCGTTGCCACGTCCGACCCGTTTTCTTTTACTTGTTGACCCGGCAGCAGGTTTTAATTCATGGAGCTTCAATATACGCGACCTCCTTTCGTTTGGTTCGTTTGGTTCGTTCGGCTCCCTTGGTTCCTTTGGTTGTCGCGGTTCGACTCAAGAACCGCCCTCGAACCAAGCGCCATTATGATTTGCCGGTAAAGATCTCTTTGACTGTTTTGTCTCTCAGTTTTGCGACATCTTCCGCACGCTTCAAGCTTTTTAAGCCTTGCATAGTAGCGTTAACAACGTTATGGGCATTGGATGAGCCAAGAGATTTTGTCAATATGTCTTTGATCCCGGCGGCTTCCACGACAGCGCGGACAGGCCCGCCGGCGATGACGCCGGTTCCTTTAGAAGCCGGTTTCAGCATGACTCGGCCCGCGCCGTATATGCCGGTGATCGGATGCAGAATTGTGGTATCGTGCAAAGAAATCGATATCAGGTTTTTCTTAGCATCTTCGACGCCTTTGCGGATCGCTTCCGGTACTTCGCCTGCTTTGCCCAAGCCAACGCCGACGATACCGTTGCCGTCTCCAACCACCACCAGGGCGCTGAAACTGAAGCGCCGGCCACCTTTGACGACTTTAGCGACACGCGCGATATGCACAACTTTTTCGGTTAGTTCGAGTTTGCTCGCGTTAATGGTCAATGGGGTCCCTCCTTTTTCAAAAATCTAGTCCGCCTTCACGAGCGGCTTCAGCCAAAGCGGCCACACGGCCATGGTAGATATTGCCGCCGCGATCGAAAACGACTTTTTCAATCCCTTTTGCTTTGGCTTTTTGGGCGATGAGTTCGCCGACTTTCTTGGCCCCCGCTATATTGCCTCCCGTATATGCCGTATCGGCAGCGCCGGTTTTGCCGGTTTTTCCGGCTTTATCGGGTTTGTCCGTTTGATCCGTTTTGTCTGTTTTACCGGCGGTCTCGGCTTTGCCGATCTTGCCGGCGGCGCGGAATTCCTGATCCAGCGAAGACGCCGCGGCTAGAGTCACACCTGTTTCGTCGTTGATAATCTGAGCGTAGATATGGTTCAAACTCCTGAACACACTTAACCGCGGTCTCTGCGCCGTACCGGAAACTTTTTTTCTGACGCTTTTGCGTTTGGCCCGGCGAATTTCCCGCCGGTCGATTTTCTTAATCACGGGTCTGTGCTCCTTTCTTTCGGCAAGAGTTTGTGCCCTTACCTTATGGGATATGAAAAATAACCTTGCTATTTCTTGGCGGCGCCTGTCTTGCCAACTTTACGGCGAACAACTTCTGTGGAGTATTTGATGCCTTTACCTTTGTAAGGTTCGGGGAGACGCTGTTTGCGAACGATGGCCGCGAAGGTGCCGACTTTTTCTTTATCGATGCCTTTGATAATGATTTTGTTTTGCGCGGGCACCTCTATTTCGATTCCTTCCCAAGGTTTGAGTCGAACAGGATGGGATTTGCCGATGGCTAAAGCCAGTTGCCCGTCGTCCATGGAGGCACGGTATCCGACCCCTAGGATGTCAAGGGATACGCTGAATCCGTTGGTAACCCCTTCAATCATATTGTTCAACAGAGTGCGCGTCAAACCATGCATCGATCTGTGGCGCGGATGATCGCTTGGTCTGGTGCACTGGATCTGGTTGTCTTCAATATCGATCTGAATGTCCGGACAAAGGGTTCTGGTTAAGACGCCTTTGGGTCCTTTAACTGTTATGGCGTTGCCCTGACGCTCCAGACTTACTCCAGCCGGAATGCCGATAGGTTTTCTCCCAATACGAGACATGTTTGATCCTCCTTTTCTGTTTGATAGGCTTTCTGCTACCAAATGTAACAGATGACTTCTCCGCCCAGGCCTTCCCGGCGCGCCTGACGGTCAGGCATGATGCCTTTTGATGTGGAAATGACAGCCACTCCGAGCCCTCCCAATACTTTGGGCAGCTGGTCTTTTTTGGCATATATGCGCAGGCCGGGCCGGCTGATCCTTTTCAGGCCGGAGATGACTCTTTCGCGGTTGGGGCCGTATTTGAGATAGATCTTTAAGACGCCTTGTTTGTTGTCTTCGATGACTTCAAAGTCTTTGATGAATCCTTCTTGTTTCAAAAGGTCCGCCAAGGCTTTTTTGACTGACGAGGCGGGGACTTCGACTTTATCATGATAAACTGTTCCGGCATTGCGGATACGAGTTAAAAAATCGGCGATCGGATCTGACATCGACATTGTGTTTCCCCCTTTCTCCAAACAGTTTTACCAGCTGGATTTTGTAATGCCGGGCAGTTCACCTTTGTAGGCTAATTCACGGAAACAAATTCTGCATACCTGGAATTTCCTCATATACCCATGCGGGCGGCCGCAGATGTTGCAGCGGTTGTGCCAGCGCACGGCGTATTTGGGTTTGCGGGTCTGGCGGATCATCATTCCTTTTTTGGCCATTGCGACGCCTCCTTTCGCTTAAGTGAGGAACCGATCTTGAAGCGGTTCACATAGCTTATTCCTTGAACGGCATTCCGAAACCACGCAGGAGTTCTTTGGCTTCTTCATCGGTTTTCGCCGTGGTGACAAAAACGATGTCCATGCCGCGCAGCTTGTCGATTTTGTCGTAGTTAATCTCAGGAAAGATGAGTTGTTCTTTGATGCCCAGGGAGTAGTTGCCGCGACCGTCGAAGGAGTTGGTCGATACACCCTGAAAATCGCGGATGCGCGGAACAGCGACGTTGAGCAAGCGATCGACGAATTCGTACATCCGCACGCCTCGCAGTGTGACTTTGGCGCCGATGGGCATGCCTGCCCGTAGTTTAAATCCGGCTATGGATTTCTTCGCCCGGGTGACAACGGGTTTTTGACCGGTGATGGTCATAATGTCGTTGACTGCAAAGTCTATGGCTTTCGGGTTGGCAATGGCTTCGCCCAGCCCGATGTTGACCACGACTTTCTCCAGACGCGGCGCTTGCATGACGTTTGTATAGTCAAACTTTTTTTGTAAAGTTTTGATCAGTTCGCTCTCATAGTATTCTTTTAAACGCGCCACCTGTCAGCCTCCTTTCTTTGTTTGTCATTTGCCTTCCGGCAGATTGTTGCCGCATTTCTTGCAAACGCGAACCTTTTCATCACCAATTATTTTAATGCTGCGTCTTGTCACTGATTTGCAGTCGGTACAGTAAAGCATGACGTTGGATACATGTATGGGCGCTTCCCTCTCGATGATGCCTCCTTGGGGCAGGGCTTTGGAGGGTTTGGTATGCCGTTTGATCATGTTGACTTTTTCGACGACGACACGGTTTTTCTTCGGTATGGCACTCAAGACCTTGCCTGTTTTGCCTATGTTTTGACCAGTAATGACCATAACGGTGTCGCCTTTTCTAACGTGGAGCTTCTGTTTTGGCACCGGTTTTTTAGTTGCCGCCATTGATATCACCTCCGTCCAATTCGTTTATCCGCGTATTCTCGCTTCGCTTGTGCGAAGTTGTGTTGCCAATTGGGCACCTCGTTCGTTGTCCTTTTCGTTCATTCGCTGATTACAGGACTTCCGGCGCCAAGGAAACGATACGCATGTAATCTTTTTCTCTGAGTTCGCGGGCGACCGGACCAAAGATGCGGGTTCCGCGCGGGCTTTTGTCGTCTTTGATTATGACTGCGGCGTTTTCGCTGAAACGAATATAGGAACCGTCGCTGCGGCGAATTTCTTTGGTCGTTCTGACGATGACCGCTTGGACGACTTCACCTTTCTTAACCATGCCTCCCGGAGCGGCTTCTTTTACGGACGCGACGATGACGTCCCCGATCGAAGCATACCGCCGCACCGAACCACCCAGGACACGGATGCATTTGAGTTTTTTGGCGCCGGTGTTGTCGCCCACGCGCAGGGCTGTTTCGACCTGGATCATAGGGCCCCCTTTCTCGCTGGTTCGAAGTTCGAATTAGCGATTCTCGTATTTCGTATTAACGGCAATTCCCTTGTCAGTGAATCACGTATTGCTTAAGGCTACGGCCTTCTCGACCACACGGATGAGCCGCCAGCGTTTTTCTTTGCTCAGGGGCCTGGTTTCCATAATTTCTACAGTGTCGCCAACCTTGGCGGTGTTGTCTTCGTCATGGGCTTTGAATTTTTTGGTGACGTTGACGGTCTTTTTATAGAGGGGATGCCTGACGGAGCTTTCGACGGCGACGACAATGGTTTTGTTCATCTTATCGCTGATAACCCGTCCGGTTCTGGTTTTGCGTTGGTTACGTTCTTCTTTTCCTGCGTTCATATAAGTTCTTTTTCCTCCTTCCCAAAGGTTCTCGTTCAGATACATCGCAGTGTTAAGCTCTCTTGAGTTCGCGTTCGCGCAGGATGGTTTTGCCCCGGGCAATATCTTTACGCACTTCGCGGATCCGCATCGGATTATCCAATTGGTTGGTGGCCAATTGAAAACGCAGATTAAAGAGTTCGGTTTTGAGCTGATCGATCTGTCTGATGACTTCCTCGTCAGTCATGTCGCGCAGGTTTTTAGTCTTCGCCATCAGCGTCACCTCCGGGTTCTTCGAGTTCTGCCGTCATGCGATCATCGCTGTCGTACGGGTCTCCTTTAGGCAGTCCTGCCAGAGCTTCATCGTAGTTCTCATTGGCAATGATTTTGCATTTGATAGGCAGTTTGTGCATGGCCAGTCTAAGAGCCTCTCTGGCAATGTCTTCAGGTACACCGGCCAATTCAAACATGACGCGGCCAGGTTTGACCACCGCCACCCAATATTCTGGTGTTCCTTTACCGCTTCCCATACGGGTTTCGGCAGGTTTCGCCGTGATCGGGCGGTCGGGAAAAATCTTGATCCAGACTTTACCGCCACGTTTGATGTAGCGCGTCATGGCGATACGCGCCGCTTCTATCTGTCTGTTGGTAATCCAGGCGGCTTCCACCGCTTGCAGGCCGTATTCACCATAGCTGATGGTGTTGCCTCGGTTGGCGCGGCCTTTGAGGCTGGGCCGATGCTGTTTACGACGTTTAACTCTGGTTGGCACGAGCATGGGCTGCGCCTCCTTCCTGGGTTGCTTTGGCGGCGGGCAGGATCTCTCCCTTATAGATCCACACTTTGATACCGATTTTGCCATAAGTCGTGTTGGCTTCGGCAAAACCGTAGTCGATGTCCGCCCGCAGGGTATGCAGGGGCACTTTGCCTTCGTTGTACCATTCTGTGCGGGCGATTTCCGCGCCGCCTAACCGCCCACTGCATTGAATCTTGATACCCTGAGCACCTTGGCGCATGGTGCGCCCAACTGTCTGTTTCATGGCACGGCGGAAAGCGACTCTCTTCTCTAGTTGCTGAGCGACGCCGGTTGCAACCAGAAAGGCGTCAAGCTCCATTTTTTTGATTTCGGCAATGTTAACGGACACTTGTTTGCCGCTTATTCTTTCCAACTCTTTGCGGAGTATTTCCACATCGGCGCCTTGGCGCCCGATGATCATCCCCGGCCGGGCCGCACTGATGGTTACACGAACCTTGTTGTCCCCGGTACGTTCAATGACCACGCGGGGTATACCCACATTGGCCAGCTTCTTTTTGATATAGTTGCGGATCTTGATGTCTTCATGGAGCAATTCTCCGTAGTTTTTATCCGCGTACCATTGGCCGTCCCATGACCGAATAATTCCGACCCGGAGGCCGTTGGGGTTTACTTTTTGACCCACCCTTTAATCCTCCTCCTTGTCGCCCACCAGAACCGTGATGTGGCTGGTGCGTTTATTGATGCGATCCGCCCGGCCCTGAGCTCGCGGCTTGATCCGTTTGAGCGTCGGACCCTGGTCAATAAAAATGTTGGTTACATAGAGGTCGTCCGCCACAGCGTCGTTGTTGTTCTCGGCATTGGCGACGGCTGATTTCAATGTTTTGACGACAGGTTCTTTGCTCATTTGCGGCAAAGCGCGCAGGATAGCCAACGCTTCGTCGACTTGCTTGCCGCGGATGAGATCGGCGACTAGCCGCGCTTTGCGCGGGGAGACCCGCACGTATTTGGCAACTGCTCTTGTTTCCATGTGTTTTCTCCCCCCTAGCGCAATCCGCTCGATTTTTCGCTGCCCGCGTGACCTTTAAAGGTACGCGTCGGCGAAAATTCGCCTAATTTATGTCCAACCATATCTTCTGTGATAAAAACGGGCACATGTTTGCGACCGTCATGCACGGCGATGGTGTGGCCGATCATTTGCGGAAAGATGGTCGATCTTCGAGACCAGGTTTTTAGCACACGTTTCTCGCCGGTTTTGTTCATGTCTTCGACCCGCTTCAGCAGTATGGGTTCAGCATAGGGTCCTTTTTTCAGGGATCTGCCCATATTGGTCTCCTTTCCGGTTATTTAGTCTTTCTTCTCTTCACGATGTAGATATCGTTTTTGTTCTTCTTCTTGCGGGTTTTGGAGCCCAGTGCCGGTTTTCCCCAAGGAGTACACGGGTTGCGGCCGATTGGACACCGCCCTTCGCCGCCGCCATGGGGATGATCACAGGGGTTCATGACAGAACCACGCACGGTGGGACGTTTGCCCAGCCAGCGGTTGCGCCCGGCTTTGCCGACGGTAACGTTTTCATAATCAAGGTTGCCGACCTGGCCGATGGTGGCGCGGCACTCCATATGGATGAGACGCATTTCCCCCGACGGCAGGCGAACGGTGGCATATTTCCCTTCTTTGGCCATAAGCTGCGCCGATCCTCCGGCTGAACGAACAAGCTGTCCACCTCTGCCTTTTCTCAGCTCAATGTTATGAATCAGTGTGCCAAGGGGAATGTTCTTCAACGGCAGCGCGTTGCCGACTTTAATGTCGGCGGCGGGCCCACTCATAACCCTTTGTCCCGTCTTGAGGCCGTAGGGAGCAAGAATATATTTCTTGATACCGTCGGTATAATGCAAGAGGGCAATATTGGCGGAACGGTTAGGATCATATTCGATGCTGGCGACCTTGGCGGCGACACCATCTTTATCACGTTTAAAATCAATAACCCGGTATTGTCTTTTATGGCCGCCTCCATGGTGGCGCACAGTAATCCGGCCAGTGTTGTTGCGGCCGCTCTTGTGTTTCACAGGTTGAAGCAATGTTTTTTCCGGCGTGTCACTCGTAATCTCTTCGAAGGTCAGAACCGACATTTGGCGCCGTCCCGGTGAGGTCGGCTTAAACTTTCTGATAGGCAAGTCTTTCCCCCCTTAGGTCAATTGACAATTGAAAATTGACAGTCTAAAAATTAAGATGAATAGTGTTGTGAGTCGCCTCTACAGACCTGCAAAGCCTTCGATGCGGTCGCCTTCTTTCAGGGAGACGATGGCTTTTTTGCGATCCGACGTCATACCAACAGAACGATTGACACGTTTCTTTTTGCCTTTGACGTTCATAGTACAAACTTCGATGACGCTGACTTTGAACATTTTTTCTACGGCATTCCTGATTTCAATCTTGTTAGCAACAGGCGCCACCCAGAATGTATACTTGTTTTCTTCCAACAAACCGACGGATTTTTCCGAGATGACCGGCTTGATCAGAACATCGCGGGGATCTCTCATCAGCTAAGCACCTCCTCTAATCTGCCGACGGCTGTTTTGCTGAAGATGAGGGTATCCGAGTCAAGGATATCAAGGGTGTTCAGCGCGTCTGCCCGGGCGGTTTTAACCCCCTGAATGTTGCGGGCGGAAAGCAGAACGTTGGGGTTAGCCCCTTCAAGAATGATCAACGTTTTGGCGGCGGCATTCAGGTTTTGAAGGAACTCGGCCATATCCTTTGTCTTAATTTGCGGCAGCGTGATGTCGTCAATGACAACGATTTTACGCGCCTCCACCTTGCTGGATAAGGCTGAACAAAGGGCTAAGCGTTTGACTTTGCACGGCAGCTTCTGGGTGTAATCCCGCGGATGCGGCCCAAAAACGATGCCGCCGCCGCGCCAAATCGGTGAGCGGATTGTTCCGGCACGGGCGCGACCCGTACCTTTTTGGCGCCAGGGTTTGCGGCCGCCGCCGCGTACCTGACTGCGCGTTTTCGTGGAGGAGGTTCCCTGACGCAGGTTGGCTCTCTGGGCTTTGACAGCCAGATGCATAACATGGGTGTTAGGCACGATGCCGAATATTTTTTCGCTCAGGTTAATATCACCCACGGGCGTTCCTTGCATATTTAAAACTTCTAACTTGGGCATGGGGCTTGATTCTCTCCTTTCTGTTACTCGTCTATTACTGTTCTTATCGTTGAGCAAAACGCATCCGTAGAAGGCGAGGTTTCCCTTGTCAATTGCCTTTTACGGCGCTTTTGAGAATAAGCATGCTCTTTTTGGCTCCCGGAACACAGCCTTTGACCAATATGAGATTTTTGTCGTCGTCAACTTTGACAACCTCCAGATTTTGGACGGTCACCCGCTGCGCTCCCATGCGCCCAGGCAGGTTGCGTCCTTTGAAAACCCGTCCCGGACCTTTGGCGCCCATTGATCCTGTACGATGATGATATTTGGAGCCGTGGCTCATGGGTCCTCTGCGACCGCCGTGCCGCTTATGCATGCCGGAAAACCCTTTGCCGCGGGATGTGCCAACCACGTCGATTATATCTCCGGCCGCGAAGATTCCCGCGTTAATCGCTTGACCGATTTCATAGGAATCTACATCGTCCGTGCGAAACTCTTTAACGTGACGAACCGGGTCGACGTTCGCTTTTTGGAATCTGCCCATGTCCGGTTTGTTGACGAGACTTTCCCGTTTGCCGGCAAAACCGACTTGAATGGCATTATAACCGTCTTGGGTAATGGTTTTTTTCTGTAAGACATAGCACGGGCCGGCTTCAACCACCGTGACGGGGATGAGGGTGCCTTCTTGTGTGAAAATCTGTGTCATGCCGATTTTTGTACCGAGAATACTTTTGGACACGACGCCACCTCCTTGCTTTCTGCAGTACCCGTATTCTCGCGCAGCGCGCCGGGTACAAGAAATATTACGACTGAGAACCAAATTACGGATCAATTCCTTAGTTCGGTTAACTGAATGATATGGGAACCTCTATATAGTAAGTTTCAAGGAACTGCTGATACCCGGAATCCCTGTCTCTGTGGGGTTTTTATGTTACACTCATCCGGGTGTTTCTTAATGCAAACAGAAGTATTATACCATCATATGATGATCAATGCAACTCTTTTTTATATTCAGCTCAGAGCTTCAGTTCCACATTCACGCCAGCGGGAAGATCCATCTTCATTAGGGCTTCTACTGTCTTGGAAGTGGGATTGAGAATGTCGATGAGTCTTTTATGAGTTCTCATTTCAAATTGTTCCCGCGAATCTTTGTTGATGTGGGGGGAACGCAGAATGGTGTAAATGCTTTTTTCTGTTGGCAGTGGTATGGGCCCGTTGATGCCGGCGCCTGTTCTTTTGGCAGTATCAACGATGCGTTCCGCCGAATGATCCAGAGCTTTATGGTCGAATGCTTTGAGGCGGATTCTGATTTTCTGGCTGTTCATTATATACCTCCTAATTTATTGGGCACCTTGCGGCGCAGATCTCATACTTGACGAAAAGGGAGAGTTGCCCATGGGGTTCGGACAACTCTCTCAAACAGAACATGTCTGGTTCGGCATCGCGCCCTTCCCAGAAACAAGTTCTGTTCAGGGCCCTATTCGATGATTTCCGTTACCATGCCCCGGGCGATGGTCTTGCCGCCTTCGCGGATCGCGAAGCGCAAACCTTCTTCCAGCGCGATGGGTGTGACAAATTCGCAAGATATGGTGACGTTTTCATCACCCGGCATGGCCATCGGCACGTCCTCCGGCAAGGTGATGATTCCGGTCACATCTGTGGTTCTAAAGTAGAATTGTGGACGGTAGTTGGAGACAAAGGGCGTCGCCCGGCCTCCTTCATCCTTGGTCAGGATGTAGATACGTCCTTTGAATTTGGTGTGAGGCGTAATGCTCTTGGGTTTGGACAGAACCATGCCGCGGCGGATATCTTTTCTGTCTATGCCGCGCAGCAGTATACCGACGTTGTCGCCGGCTTCGCCCTGAGGCATTGATTTGTGGAACATTTCAATGCCGGTGCAAACTGTTTTACGGACTTCATCGGAAAAGCCAACGATTTCAACTTCTTCTTGAATCTTGATGACGCCGCGCTCAATACGACCGGTCGTCACAGTCCCGCGGCCCGGAATCGTCATAACGTCTTCGATGGGCATCAGGAAGGGCTGGTCAACATCACGCTTGGGTTGAGGAATATAGGAATCCACAGCGTCCATGAGCTGCCATATTTTTCCGCACCATTCGCAGTCACGATTGCCGCAGCCGCATTCCAAGGCTTTTAGGCCCGAACCGGGAATGACGGGAATGTCGTCGCCGGGGAATTCATACTTGCTGAGCAGCTCGCGTACTTCCATTTCGACCAGATCCAGCAATTCGGGATCGTCCACCATGTCGACTTTGTTCATCCACACAACCATACTGGGCACAGCCACCTGTTTCGCCAGAATGATATGTTCGCGGGTCTGCAACATGGGTCCGTCTGCCGCCGAAACAACGAGGATAGCGCCATCCATTTGAGCCGCGCCGGTGATCATGTTTTTAATGTAGTCGGCGTGTCCCGGGCAGTCAACGTGAGCGTAATGCCGTGCTTCGGTTTCATATTCCACATGAGCTGTAGAGATGGTGATGCCGCGGGCTTTTTCTTCCGGGGCTTTGTCGATTTGATCAAAAGCTGTAGCTACGGCGCCGCCGTGCTTAGACAGAACCAGCGTGATCGCCGCTGTTGTTGTGGTCTTGCCATGGTCTACGTGACCAATGGTTCCGACGTTGACATGTGGTTTCTTTCTTTCGTAAGTTTGTTTAGCCATTTTGATTCACTCCTTAATATTAAGTCTTGTTTCTGTAGGTCGGAATTGACTTCCCAATCTGATGTCAACTGCTCCTTGCCCCGGTTCTCAATTGTCAATTTTAGAGCCCTTGCCTTTTAGCGATAATGCCGACGGCAGTATTCTGAGGCACGGTCTCATAGTGGTCAAACTGCATGAGATAGGTGCCGCGTCCTTGGGTTTTTGATCTTAGGTCGGTCGCGTAGCCAAACATCTCCGCCAAGGGCACATAACCCCGGATGATCTGCGTTTTGCCGCGGGGTTCCATCCCTTCGATACGGCCTCTGCGGCTGTTTAAATCCCCGATCACTTCACCCATATATTCATCCGGAACGACCACTTCTACTTTCATAATTGGTTCCAAGAGAACAGGATCAGCCTTGCCGGCGCCGGCTTTGAAAGCCATCGACCCAGCTATTTTGAATGCCATTTCCGAAGAATCCACATCATGGTAAGAACCGTCGTAAACGGTGGCCTTGATGTCGATCATCGGATATCCGGCGATAACACCATTCTGCATCGCTTCGATAATACCATTCTGTATAGGTTGGATATACTCTTTCGGAATGATCCCCCCCACAATTTTGCTTTCAAAGACAAACCCGGCGCCGGGTTCCATCGGATCCAACTCAATCCAGCAGTGCCCGTATTGGCCGCGACCGCCGCTTTGGCGAATAAATTTGCCTTCGGCTTTGACAGTTTTGCGCAGGGTCTCTCGGTATGCGACCTGAGGCCGCCCGACGTTACATTCGACCTTGAATTCCCGTTGCAGCCGGTCAACGATAATCTCCAGGTGAAGTTCGCCCATCCCTTCAATAATCGTCTGGCCCGATTCTTCGTCGGTATGCATACGGAATGTCGGATCTTCCTCCGTTAGTTTTGCCAAAGAACTGCCTAATCTATCCTGATCGGCTTTGGTTCTTGGTTCAATGGCGATAGAAATGACTGGTTCGGGAAAATCCATGGCTTCCAGGACGATGTGGTGCTTCTCATCACAGAGGGAGTCCCCCGTACCAATCTCTTTGAAGCCGACGGCGGCAGCAATATCACCGGCGCGAACTTCCTGAACCTCTTCGCGGTGGTTGGCGTGCATGCGCAAAATACGTCCAACACGTTCGCGTCGACCCCGCGCCGAGTTATAGATATAGGAGCCGGCGGAAAGCACGCCTGAATAGACGCGGAAAAACGCCAGTTTGCCGACATAAGGATCGGAAACAATCTTGAAGGCCAAAGCCGCGAAGGGTTCGTCGTCACAGGAGGTACGTGTCTCTTCTTCTTCAGTATCGGGATTGACGCCCGTCACCGGGGGTATATCCAAAGGCGACGGCAAATAATCTACGACGGCATCCAGCAACGCCTGTACGCCTTTGTTTTTGAAAGAGGATCCGCACAGAACCGGAATAAACTCCAGCGCGACTGTCGCTTTGCGGACGGCGCCTTTGATTTCCTGTTCGGTGATTTCGTCTTCCCGGCCATCCAGATATTTTTCCATAATGCCTTCATCAATTTCGGACACAGCTTCCAGAAGTTTACCACGGTATTCCTGAGCGGTCTCCAACATATCAGCCGGAATGTCAGTCGTATCGCTGGAATTGCCCAAATCGTCAGTAAAGACGGTCGCTGTCATAGTAACCAGATCAACAAACCCTTTAAATCCTTCTTCAGCACCAATAGGCAGCTGGACAGGCACCGGGTTGGCGCTGAGTCGGTCAGAAATCATGGCGATTCCCCGAGAAAAATCAGCCCCAACACGATCCATCTTATTGATATAAGCTATGCGTGGCACCTGATAGCGGTCTGCTTGTCGCCAAACCGTTTCCGACTGCGGCTCAACGCCGCCCACGGAACAGAACACAGCCACGGCACCATCCAGGACACGCAAGGACCGTTCGACCTCAATAGTGAAATCAACATGCCCGGGTGTATCGATAATATTGATGCTGTGATCGCGCCACGCAGCCGTGGTCGCGGCGGAAGTGATGGTGATGCCGCGCTCTTGTTCCTGGATCATATAGTCCATGGTCGCGGCCCCATCGTGAACCTCACCAAGTTTGTGCACACGGCCCGTATAATAAAGAATGCGTTCCGTCGTCGTGGTTTTTCCCGCGTCGATATGCGCCATGATGCCAATATTACGAACCTTATCCAATGAGACCTGCCTAGCCACTTACAAATCAGCCTTTCATAAGAAATCTTTTACCGAATAGTCGAAACAACACGTCACCAGCGATAATGTGCGAAAGCTTTATTGGCCTCAGCCATTCTATGGGTATCTTCTTTCTTCTTGAAGGAACCGCCTGCCCCATTGGCCGCATCCATAAGTTCCCCCGCCAATCTTTCTTTCATGGTTTTTTCCCCTCTGTTGCGGGCGTATCCAACGATCCAGCGCAGGGCCAAGGTCTGTCTGCGTTCGGGACGGACATCAATAGGAACCTGATAATTAGCGCCGCCGACGCGGCGGGCTTTGACTTCCAGCGCGGGCATAACGTTTTTCAACGCATCCTCAAAAACGCCGACCGGATCTTTGCCCGTTTTCTGTTGAATGATATCGAAAGCACCGTAACATACGCTCTCCGCGACACCCTTTTTACCGTCTATCATAATCTGGTTGATGAATTTTGTTACAGTTATGTTTTTGTAAATCGGATCCGGCAGAACGACTCTGCGCGCAACATATCCTTTGCGTGGCAATTGTTTTCCTCCTTCCTATTTTTTCTTAGCTCTTTTGGCGCCGTATTTTGAACGGGCCTGATTGCGGTTAGCCACCCCTGTCGTATCAATAGCGCCGCGGATGATGTGGTAACGCACACCAGGCAAATCCTTCACCCTGCCGCCGCGAACCAAGACATAAGAGTGCTCCTGCAAGTTGTGGCCGATTCCCGGAATGTAGCTGGTAACTTCAATTCCGTTGCACAAACGCACACGGGCGACTTTGCGCAGCGCCGAATTGGGTTTTTTAGGCGTCGTTGTGTAAACCTTTGTGCAAACCCCTCTCTTTTGCGGCGATCCCTCGGAAGGGTAACTGCGACGCTTGAGGGAGTTATATCCCCACTGCAACGCGGGAGACGAAGATTTGTACGTCACTTTTTCCCGGCCTTTGCGGATCAGCTGATTGATTGTTGGCATTTTGGACACCCCCTTTTCGTTTGTTCCTAACTTTGTGATTCGATATTTGTTGTTCTATGATCTAAAATCCTCACACTCTCGAATCTCGAGTCATCGGTTTTATGAATCCGCAAATTCTTTTGAATTCTGAAATTCAACAGACTTTACTATTCTACCATATGTTTTCTTGCTGTCAAGAAAATTATTACCCCGACAGCAAGAATTTTACATATTACCCCCCAAAACCTATCGTCGCCCTCCTCCAAGCAGCATTTATCAACAAGTTGATATCGCTTTTCTGAGACTGTCATCCCATGGCCAATTGTCCATTGCCTCAAACCAGGACCTCTTCATAATCCTCAACATCTTCAACTTCAAAGGAGTCGTCTTCAGCTTCGCTGTACTCTCCGTCTTCGTCAGGCAACTCATCCAAAGAAAGGCGTTCTTCGTATTGGGGAGCGTAGTCTTCCCCGTCGTCCCAGTTTTGATGAACATCAATTTCCACACCATCCTCAAACATGCGCAGACTCCGATACCGCGACATGCCTGTACCAGCCGGTATGAGTTTGCCGATGATAACGTTCTCTTTAAGACCAATCAGCGGATCAATCTTGCCTTTAATAGCGGCCTCCGTCAAGACGCGAGTTGTCTCTTGGAAGGACGCGGCTGACAAGAAAGAATCCGTTGCCAAAGACGCTTTGGTGATACCAAGGAGAACCGGCCGTGTTGTGGCGGGAGTTCCGCCCTCAGCAACGGCCCGTTCGTTTTCTTCCTGACACTCAAAGATGTCAACCAAACCGCCCGGCAGGAGCGAGGTATCTCCGGCGTCCTCAACTTTAACTTTGCGCAGCATCTGGCGTACCATAACCTCGATATGCTTGTCGTTGATGTCAACACCCTGAAGGCGGTAAACTCTTTGCACCTCGCCGAGAAGATAGACCTGTACGCCGGTAAGCCCTCTAATTTTCAGCATGTCGTGGGGATTGACGCTTCCTTCCGTCAGCTCATCGCCTGGATTGACAAATTGGCCTTCCCGCACACGCAGGCGCGAACCAAAGGGCGCGGAGTAGACGTCATGTTCGCCTTCGGGCGTAGTAACTTCAATTTCGCGTTTCCCTTTGGTTTCACGAACAGCCACAGTTCCCGCGACTTCGGTTACAATCGCCTGACCTTTTGGTTTGCGCGCCTCAAAAAGCTCTTCCACTCTGGGCAGACCTTGGGTGATATCATCGCCGGCCACGCCGCCGGTGTGGAAGGTGCGCATGGTCAGCTGGGTTCCGGGTTCGCCAATAGATTGGGCGGCAATGATGCCCACCGCTTCGCCGATCTCAACATAACGTCCCGTGGCCAGATTGCGGCCGTAGCATCTTTTGCAGACGCCGTAGCGGGTCTGACAGGTCAACACAGAGCGAATTTCCACCTTATCGCAAGCTGCCGCGATCTTTTTGGCTGTTTCTTCTTCAATTTCCACACCCGCTTCGGCAACAATCTCCCCGGTTTCCGGGTGAACCACCGGATGCACAAGATAGCGGCCAACCAATCGTTCTTCCAGCCTCTCGATCATTTCGGCGCCTTCGCAAATATCTTCGACAAAAATGCCGTGATCAACACCGCAGTCTTCTTCCCGGACAATAACATCCTGGGAAACGTCGACAAGCCGGCGCGTCAGGTAACCGGAGTCGGCTGTCCGCAGGGCTGTATCAGCCAACCCTTTTCTGGCGCCGTGAGAGGAGATGAAGTATTCCAAAACAGTGAGTCCTTCCCGGAAATTGGCTTTGATCGGCAGCTCGATGGTTTGCCCGGATGGGTCGGCCATGAGACCACGCATACCGGCCAGCTGGCGCAGCTGCTGAATGTTGCCGCGAGCGCCGGAGTAGGCCATCATATAGACCGGATTCAGCGGATCCAAAGTTTCCATCAGAGCTTTACTAACATCGTCGTTGGCTTTGGTCCAGATCTCAATAACAAGTTTGCGGCGCTCGTCATCGGTGATAAGACCACGCCGATACTGGGTCTCTGTCTTGCCAACATCTGTGTCTGCAATCGCCAGAATGTCTTTCTTGGCTTCTGGTACCTCCAGATCACTGATGCTGACCGTAACCCCCGCCTGAGTGGAAAAACGGAACCCTAAGCCTTTGACGCCGTCCAACAGCCTGGCTGTTTTGTCATAACCACCCAGACGGTATGAGGTCGCGACAATCTGATCCAGAACCTTCTTATTCACCAGATCGTTGATGTAACCAACTTCCTCAGGAATAATCTCATTGAATATAATGCGGCCCACCGTCGTTTCCAGGCGCGAACCGTCTTCCTGCCGCACAAAAATCTTGGCGTGCAAATGAATCGCGCCGGAATCATAGGCCAATCTTGCTTCTTCGTTATCTTTAAAAATCTTGCCTGACCCCGCCACATCTTTTTGTTCCAATGTTAAATAGTAGCAGCCCAACACCATGTCTTTTGTGGGCGAGGCCACCGGTCGGCCATCCTTCGGGTTCAAGATGTTGTGGGCGGACAACATGAGCAGCCGCGCCTCCGCTTGGGCTTCGGCGCTGAGGGGGACATGAACAGCCATTTGGTCGCCGTCGAAATCGGCGTTGTAAGCTGTGCAGACCAACGGATGGATCTGCAGCGCCCGGCCTTCCACCAAAACCGGTTCGAAAGCCTGAATCCCCAGACGATGCAAGGTCGGCGCCCTGTTGAGCAGAACCGGGTGCTCCGTGATGACTTTTTCCAAAACATCCCAAACTTCGGGACGCATGCGTTCCACCATGCGTTTCGCGCTCTTGATGTTATGAACATGGCCGTCCTTGACCAAGTTTTTCATGACAAAGGGTTTGAAAAGTTCCAGAGCCATCTCTTTGGGCAACCCACACTGGTGCAAACGCAAGGTAGGACCGACGACGATAACTGAACGGCCCGAATAGTCGACACGTTTCCCGAGCAGGTTCTGGCGGAAACGGCCCTGTTTGCCTTTAAGCATATCGCTTAAGGATTTTAGGGGGCGGTTGCCTGGTCCCGTGACCGGCCGACCGCGGCGGCCGTTGTCGATGAGGGCGTCTACCGCTTCCTGCAGCATCCGTTTTTCATTGCGGACAATGATGTCGGGCGCGCCCAAGTCGAGAAGTTTTTTCAAACGGTTGTTGCGGTTGATAACCCGGCGATAGAGATCGTTCAGGTCCGATGTGGCGAAACGACCGCCGTCCAGCTGTACCATTGGCCGCAGTTCCGGCGAAATCACCGGAACAACGTCCAGAATCATCCAGTCCAGGCAGTTGCCCGATTTCTCAAAAGCTTCAACAACCTCAAGACGGCGGATAGCACGGATTTTGCGCTGCCCCGACACCTCTCGGAGCTCAGTGCGCAGATCTTCGTTGAGTTTCTTAAGATCGATCTCCTGCAACAAAGCTTTGATGGCTTCGGCGCCCATCTCCGCCCGGAAGAGGGAGCCGTATTTTTCCCGGGCTTCCCGGTGTTCTGTTTCTGTCAGCAGCTGTTTTTTCATCAACGGTGTCTCGCCAGGGTCAATGACAATATACGCCACAAAGTAAAGCACTTTTTCCAAAGACCGCGGCGACATATCCAAAAGAAGACCCATCCGGCTGGGGATCCCTTTGAAGTACCAAATGTGGGATACAGGAGCCGCCAGCTCAATGTGCCCCATTCTCTCACGGCGAACTTTAGACTTGGTCACCTCAACACCGCATCTGTCACAGACAATGCCCTTGTAACGAACCCGCTTGTACTTGCCGCAGTGGCATTCCCAGTCTCGGGTCGGCCCAAAAATCCGTTCGCAAAAGAGCCCGTCCCTTTCCGGTTTCAGCGTGCGGTAGTTGATGGTCTCAGGCTTTTTGACCTCGCCATACGACCAATCTCTGATCATCGTCGGCGACGCCAAACCAATACGCATGCTGTCGAAATCGTTAACGTCTAACAAGTCCATCTCTCCTTTCGCCGGGTTTAAAGGTCGCTGCCATCATCGTTATCATTATTGTTATTGTCATCGTTATCGTCGTCATCGTTATCATCAAGGACATCAAGGCGTTTTTTGCCTAGAGCTTGTTCCCGCAGGATATCGGGATCATCAGGATCGTCAAAATCCTCATCTACCAAAACCAGTCCCGGCGTCTCCTCAAGATCACTGTCTTCATCAAAATCCCCTTCAATGATCATGCCGGGCATCTCTCCTTCCATATCCATGCCTAATTCCTGAGCAATGTCGGTAACATCATCATCAAATTCCTGAATCTCAATCTCGTCGTTAACCTCAGACAGCACGGAAACATCCAGAGCCAGACTTTGTAACTCCTTGATCAGAACCTTGAAAGATTCCGGAACCCCCGGTTCAGGAATGTTTTCGCCCTTGACGATAGCCTCATAGGTTTTCACACGACCCACGACGTCATCCGATTTGACTGTGAGGATTTCCTGCAGCGTGTAAGAAGCGCCATAGGCTTCCAGTGCCCAAACTTCCATTTCGCCGAAACGCTGTCCGCCAAACTGGGCCTTTCCACCCAAAGGCTGCTGGGTGACAAGAGAGTACGGGCCTGTTGAACGTGCGTGGATTTTGTCGTCGACTAAATGGTGTAGTTTCATCATATACATATAACCAACCGTAATCCTGTTGTCAAAAGGTTCACCGGTGCGGCCGTCATAAAGGGTGCTCTTGCCGTCAACCGGCAGCTTCGCCTTTTGCAGCGTTTCAAAAATATCATTCTCTGTCGCGCCATCAAAAACAGGACTGGCCATATGCAGATCAAGACAGTTGGCCGCCCAGCCCAAATGGGTTTCCAAAACTTGGCCGATGTTCATACGAGACGGCACACCAAGGGGATTCAACACTATCTCAATGGGAGTCCCATCCGGCATAAAAGGCATATCCTCCTGGCGCATGATTCGCGAAATCACGCCCTTGTTGCCGTGCCGTCCGGCCATTTTGTCCCCTACGGAAACCTTTCTCTTCTGAGCGATGTACACCCGCACCAGCTGGTTGACTCCCGGGGAAAGCTCATCCCCATTATCCCGTTTAAACACCTTAACATCAACAATTTTGCCCGCTTCGCCGTGAGGTACACGCAACGACGTATCCCGGACTTCCCGGGCTTTTTCGCCAAAAATCGCGCGCAACAGGCGCTCTTCCGCCGTCAGCTCCGTTTCCCCCTTCGGCGTAACTTTGCCGACCAGAATATCCCCAGGCCTCACTTCCGCCCCAATCCGAACGATGCCGCGGTCGTCCAGGTCTTTCAAAACATCTTCCCCAACATTAGGAATATCCCGGGTGATTTCTTCCGGGCCAAGTTTCGTATCCCTGGCGTCCGCTTCGTATTCCTCAATATGAATTGACGTAAAATAATCATCTTTCACCAGCTTCTCACTGATGAGGATGGCATCCTCATAATTGTAACCTTCCCAAGGCATAAACGCGATGAGCACATTGCGGCCCAAAGCCAGCTCTCCACGATCGGTGGAAGGACCGTCAGCAATAACCTGTCCCGCACGCACACGGTCACCCTTGTCGACAATCGGCCGCTGGTTGATGCACGTTCCCTGGTTGCTACGGACAAACTTGTGCAGCTTCACCGGTTCACGCCGACCGTCGCTGCTCTTAACAATAATTTCTTGGGACGTTACTCGTTCAACCACGCCGTCGCAAGGCGCTAAAGCACAAACGCCCGAATCGACAGCCGCCTTGTACTCCATACCTGTTCCCACAATCGGCGCTTCCGTACGCAGCAGCGGCACCGCCTGACGTTGCATATTTGAACCCATCAAAGCGCGGTTGGCGTCGTCATGCTCCAAAAACGGAATGAGCGCCGTTGCGATGGAAACCATCTGTTTCGGCGATACGTCCATATAATGCAACGCGTCGGGAGAAGCCAGAACAAAGTCGTCAGCAAAACGCGCCTCCACCTTCTCCGACAAAAACGAGCCGTCTTCGCTGATATGGGCATTGGCCTGAGCGATAACATAGCGGTCTTCTTCATCGGCATCAAGATAATGGATCTCATCAGTCACCCGACCGTCTTCTACCTTGCGATAAGAGGCTTCAATAAACCCATACTCGTCAATGCGGCCATAGGTGCTGAGTGAACCGATCAGGCCGATGTTTGGGCCTTCCGGCGTCTCAATCGGGCACATGCGGCCATAGTGGGAATGGTGCACATCGCGAACCTCAAACCCTGCCCGCTCACGGCTCAACCCCCCTGGTCCCAGGGCGCTCAAACGGCGCTTATGGGTTAGTTCAGCCAACGGATTGGTCTGATCCATGAATTGAGAGAGCTGGCTGCTGCCAAAAAATTCTTTGATAACCGCCACCACCGGACGGATATTGATCAGTGCCTGAGGGGTAATCCCTTCAATGTCCTGAATAGTCATGCGTTCCCTGACCACGCGCTCCATGCGGGACAAACCAATACGGAACTGATTCTGCAGCAGTTCTCCCACAGATCGCAGCCGCCGGTTGCCCAAATGGTCAATATCGTCACTGGCGCCGCCGTTTTCAATAAAGTCGAGCATTTTAGCAATGCTGGCAATAATGTCTTCCGGCGTCAGATAGCGGATATTCTCCGGGATATCCAGCTGAAGTTTCTTATTTAGCTTATAGCGGCCAACCTTGGCCAGGTCATAACGCTTGGGATCAAAAAACAGCGACTCCAGAAGGGAACGCGCGCTTTCCACCGTCGGCGGTTCACCAGGACGCAGCCTCTTATAGATCTCAATCAAAGCTTCCTCGGTGGTTTCGGAACCATCTTTTTCCAAGGTCACTCGGATGGTTTCATTATCATCGAACAACTCCGCAATCCTAGCGTCGGAGGAATACCCCAACGCCCGCACCAGAATCGTCGCCGGCAGTTTCCTCGTACGGTCAACACGGACAAAAAGGTTGTCGTTAACATCAGTTTCAAACTCCAGCCAGGCCCCACGGTTCGGAATAATAGTCGCGCCGAAGATTCTTTTGCCGCTGGGATCAAAGTTCGCCGAATAGTAAACACCGGGAGAACGCACCAACTGGCTGACAATAACGCGTTCCGCGCCATTGATAATGAAAGTGCCTTTATCAGTCATGAGCGGGAAATCGCCCATAAAAACTTCCTGTTCCTTCACCTCGCCGGTTTCCTTATTAAAAAGGCGTACACGCAGCCTCAGCGGAGCGGCGTAATTGACATCCCGCTCTTTGCACTCGTCAACTTCATATTTGGGATCGCCAAAAGTATAATCGGTAAACTCCAACACCAACGTACCGGTAAAATCCTGAATCGGTGAGATATCACGAAACATGTCGCGCAAGCCCTCTTCTAAGAACCACTTGTACGAATTCTGCTGAATCTCAATCAAATTAGGCATGTCCAGGACTTCACGCAAACGCGAATAGCTCCACCTTTTCCGTGATCCTACGCTCACCGGCTGTACCATACAATCTCTCCCTTCTGTCTTTGTGTCGGAACCATGGCGCCCAAAAGGCCGCATTCAACAAGAAACCTTCCAAAACAGTGATCCGAAACAACGAAGATATTCGGTAGTCAGATGTCGTTCCCATGGATTCAGTGTCTAACGGTATCATCGTCATACGATATTGTGATATCAAGATATATCGATATCACGATCAGAAAAAAACAATGAAAAGCAAGGTTTACCCCAAAGAAACCTCGCTTAGAAAGGCGACGGACTTTAATCTTATGTTGATATATTTTAAGCTGTTGATATAATCAAAAAACATTTAAACCTTTGTCTCCTCAACACAGGTTTGGGAAATAGCATGGAAATATGTTACGACGGCAATTATAAATTCTACCACCTTTTCGAATTCCTGTCAAGAATATTTTATAATAAATATTCAGAAATATACCTAATAATTTTTTAGCACTTGAGAGGCCCGGCGCCCCGGTTACGCAGGGAAATTAAGAATCCCCTCGACAGCGAATTCTTAATTTCCTCTCCGCCCTTATACTCTGAGCAGGTTCCGACAAGCAGAACCGAACTATTTGATCTCGACTGTGGCACCGGCTTCTTCCAGTTTAGCTTTCATGCTGTCGGCTTCATCACGGCTGACTTTCTCTTTAATAGCTTTGGGCACAGCGTCAACAATTTCTTTGGCACCCTTCAAACCCGCACCGGTTACCTCATTAACCACTTTTATAACCGTCATCTTCGTGGCGCCCACATTAGTCAGGATGACATCAAATTCTGTTTGTTCAGATTCATCAGAAGCGGCGGCGGCGGAACCGCCTCCGGCTGCCGGAGCCCCGGCCATAACCATTGGAGCGGCTGCCGTTACCCCGAATTTTTCTTCAAAAGCTTTGGACAGTTCCGAAAGTTCCAATACGGTGAGACCCTCGATCATTCCCAGAATATCATCAATCTTCGACATGTTAAAACCTCCATTAATCATTAATAAAGAGCAATCAAGCATTCTTAACCCTGTTCAGTTCATTCAACGCACAGCCCATCTTACGCAGAGGACTTTGCAGACAGTTGGCCCAACGGCTCAGCGGCGCCTGTATCAACCCGGCAACTTTGCCAAGCAGTTGTTCGCGAGACGGTAATTCAGCCAGGGCCATAACCTCTTTGGCCGTAATAATGTCCCCTTCAACGACTCCCGCCTTGATGACAAGTTGCTTATACTTGCCGGCAAATTCCACAAGCAGTTTCGCCGGAGCCACCGGATCAGCGCAAAAGGCGACCGCCGTCGGCCCTTTAAGATGAGGAACCAATCCTTCGTAACCCAACTCCCGAACAGCCCGCGTAACCATTGTGTTCTTCAAAACCCGGTATTCCACCTGCGACGCGCGTAAATTGGCGCGCAATTCGGTGGCCTCGGCGACAGTAAGACCTCTGTAATCGGCTAACACCACGCTTTTCGCGTTTTGAAACTTGGCCTTGATGTCCTCAACAACGCGTTGTTTCGCAACAATATCAGGCATTCTTCACAATCCCTCCTTTCCTTTTTACCAGTCCCCTCGAAAAGTCCGTGTTCATGTTATCGCCCAAATAATCCTGATTTCCGTCAAAAAGCCTTTGCAACTTGTTGGAAAATCTGCTTGAGCATGATCTCCCAAAGGCTGCAAAGGCGTTTCACATAACATCTTCACACTGATTCTCATCAGCATAATGTTGAGCTTTTCCACCTCGGCAGGATATCAGATTGCGCTTGGCAGCGGTCCCTTTTTTAAGCTTGGCCGGAGATTCCGGCCCAACAGCTCCTGCTTTCTGCAGCGGTCTATTCGGTTGTCTGGTCTATATCTCAACCTCTAAAACACTTGTGTTCCGGATTCACCCATGGGCTACTATCCCAAATATTTCAGAGGATTGATTCTCACACCCGGACCCATCGTCGAAGACACAATCACACTTTTGACATACTGTCCTTTCGCGACAGCCGGTTTAGCGCGCATAACGACTTCGGCCATGGTTTTGTAATTCTCCAGCAGTTTGTTCTCGTCAAATGACGCTTTGCCAAGAGGCACATGAATAATCCCGGCCTTATCGGCGCGATATTCAACTTTGCCGGCCTTGATCTCAGCAATAGCTCTCGCTATATCGAAGGTTACCGTCCCCGTTTTCGGGTTAGGCATCAGACCTTTCGGTCCAAGAAGCTTACCCAGACGGCCAACCAGACCCATCAAATCAGGCGTGGCAACAGCAACGTCAAAGCCGAACCAACCGCCTTGGACTTTCTGGATGATATCTTCAGCCCCAACAAAATCAGCGCCGGCGCTCTCCGCCTCATTCGCCTTCTCACCTTTAGCAAAAACCAAAACGCTGCGTGTTTTGCCCGTACCGTGTGGCAGCACAATCGCGCCGCGGATCTGCTGGTCGGCATGTCTCGTATCAATACCAAGACGGAACGCAGCTTCAATCGTCTCATCAAACTTAGCGTTGGCGTTCTTCTTAACCAACGCGATAGCTTCCTCAGGTTCAAACAATTGGAGCGGATCATAGGACTTGCGCAATTCCTGGGTCCGTTTCCCCACTTTGGCCATAATACATTTCCTCCTTGTGGTCTCCGAAAACCTTTTCTCGGCAATACTCAATCGCCAAATCACCAAGGCTTCTCCCACTTAATAATTTTCACATGTCTCAATTGCCCGTTAACCATTAGTCCTCTATCTCTATACCCATGCTGCGCGCGGTTCCTTCGACCATACGCATAGCCGCTTCCACATTGGCCGCGTTCAAATCAACCATCTTAGCTTCCGCGATTTCCCTAACCTTGTCGCGGCCAACCTTCGCCACCTTGACGCGGTTCGGCGTCGCCGAGCCGGAAGGAACCCCAGCTGCTTTCTTCAGCAGCACTGATGCCGGCGGCGTTTTCAGCACAAATGTAAAGGATCGATCCTCGTAAACCGTAATTAAAGCAGGAATAACCAACCCGGCCTGATCCTTTGTCCGTTCATTATATTCCTTACAGAAGCCCATAATATTCACGCCATGCATACCAAGAGCCGGGCCTACAGGCGGCGCCGGATTTGCTTTGCCCGCTTCAATAGCCAGTTTGACTGTTCCGACAACTCTTTTTGCCACCATCCTCACCCCCTTTCACAATGACCTGGATTCTTTCCCCATTGTCAAGTATCAACTTAGTGATACTGTTGTCCATTGCTAAGACAGTTTCTCTACCTGACCGAAATCAAGCTCAACCGGCGTTTCGCGGCCAAACATAGAAACCATAACCTTGAGTTTGGCGCGTTCATCCAGCACTTCGCAAACGACACCAATAAAATCCTTAAACGGTCCGTTGATAACGCGAATCGACTGACCCTCGTCGATATCGATTTTTGCCCGCACCTTTTCCAGGCCCATTTGCCGCAAAATAGAAGCAACCTCAGTCTCCATCAAAGGAATCGGTTTGCTGCCGCTGCCGACAAAACCTGTAACACCGGGCGTATTCCTGACGACATACCAAGAATCATCCGTCATATCCATTTCCACCAGAACATATCCAGGGAAAACTTTACGCTTGGTGATTTTCTTTTTGCCGTTCTTAATCTCGACCTCGTCTTCCATAGGAACAAGGACGCGGAAAATCTTCCCCTCCATGTTCATCGACTCGACGCGCTTCTCAAGATTCGCCTTCACTTTGCTTTCATACCCCGAATACGTATGAACGACATACCAATTCTTTGTCGTCATGCAGAAAAAAGCCTCCCCCCAAACCAAACCAGCCAGACCCAACTAACGAAGGATAAAAGCCATCGCCCACATTAAAAAGCTATCAACCAACCAGGTTAGAACACCCATAATCGCCACGGCGACCAAGACGACACTCGTATAAATCAGCAACTGTCTGCGGGTGGGCCAGTGCACTTTTTTCAACTCAAAACCAACTTCGCGGAGAAATCTTCCCGCCTTGCTAAAGGGCGCTCCCTTCTTAACGGCTGCCGCTTTTTTCGCCAACTTCATCACCTCTTACTTACATAAACGCTTATTTCTTAACAACAATCATTCTGTTTCACGTAAACCGCCTCAGATTCAAGCATTTCGCATCCGGCTTCCCATTTCTCATTTGCCTTCCCGATGGAGAGTATGTGTCTTGCATGTATTACAGAATTTCTTAATCTCCAATCGATCCGGATCATTCTTCTTATTCTTCATGGTTTGATAATTTCTATTTTTACACTCAGTACACGCCAGAGTTATCCCCATTCTATCTTTGCCCTTTGCCATAAAAACACCTCCCCGGCAACAAAATAATGACTTGCTGAACCATCACACAAGCCGCAATTCTTAATCTACCATATTTCAAGCAGAATTGTCAAATCTTATGCAACCTGAATTCTGGTTCCCTTGTCTCATGTTCGAGGATTCCCCGGAAATAGCTATGGTCTTGTGATCATAGATCGCAAACCTCTATTTTTGCTAGCCTCTGAAATTTTTCAACGCGTCAATTCTTGCTTCAAGACGCGGATGTGTCGAGAACAGAAATGAAAGTTTTCCACCAGCGATCCCGGATGCTTTCATGGAGTCTGGCAACGCTTCTGTTTTCATATTGCCTAAACGCTGCAGCGCGCTGATCATTGTGTTCGGCTGACCTAGATATTTGGCGCTTCCGGCGTCGGCCCGATACTCCCGCCGCCGCGAAAAATAAGCAACAATAACGCTAGCCAATATACCGAGCACAAGTTGGGCGGCAATCACAGTGATGTAGTAAGCAATCCCTGTTCCGCGCTCGTTGCGAAACACGATTTTATCAACAACAAAACCAAGAACACGCGCCAAGAAAAAGACGAAGGTGTTGAGGACGCCTTGAATCAGCGTCAATGTAATCATGTCGCCGTTGGCCACATGGGCGATTTCATGTCCAAGCACCGCCTCAACCTCATCCTTATTCATGCTCCGCAACAAACCAGTTGACACCGCAACCAAGGCGGCGTCGCGGCGGGCGCCTGTAGCGAAAGCGTTGGCCTCGCCTTCATAGATGCCCACTTCCGGCATGCCAATACGGGCTTCCTGGGCCAATTTGGAAATGGTTTGATAGAGAAATTCCTCCGTCTCATTAGTCGGCCGGTCGATGATACGAACTTTCATCGCGCTTTTGGCCATTGTTTTCGACAACAGCAGGGAAATAAGCGAACCCCCAAAACCAAGTATAGCCGAAAAAATCAATAACATAGGAAGGTTGAGGCCTGCCTCTGTCAGGTACTTGTCGACCCCTAGCAACATGCAAACCACAAGAAGTATAGCCATGATAGCAAAATTTGTAAGAATAAGCAAAGACACTCGTTTCATTGACCTCTTAACCTCCTCAAATAATAAGTCTTGAGTCCTCAGCAACGGCAATTTCATGGGTATTATGGCATGAAATGATCCCTTTTGTCAAGATTATCATAATAATTCCAACACTCAATCTCCCGTTAATTTGTCATTCTTTAAATTGAATGAGAACGTTATAAGTTTCGAGGGCGGCCATCGCGGCGTCAAACCCTTTGTTGCCGGCTTTGGTTCCGGCCCGTTCTATGGCCTGTTCTATGGTGTCTGTGGTCAGAACACCAAAAATGACCGGTATGCCCGTATTGAGAGCCACAGCAGCTATACCTTTGCTGACCTCGTTGCTGACATACTCAAAGTGAGGCGTTGAGCCGCGAATGACAGCACCAAGACAGATTATTGCGTCGTAGCGCCGGCTTTGCGCCGCTGCTTGCGCGATGAGAGGAATCTCAAAGGCACCGGGGGACCAAATTAAATCAATAGTCTCCTCATTAACGCCATGACGTTGAAGGGCGTCAAGAGCGCCGCCAATTAATTTGTTCGTGATAAATTCATTGAAACGGCCAGCCACCACGGCCACACGGAATTGTTCGGTAATATAGCCACCTTGAATAACATTCATAGAGAAACCCCCTGTTTGTTAGTTCGATGTTCGATATTCGCTGCTCAACTGTCCATTGCCAATAAGTGTCCCATCTTATCACGTTTGGTATTAAGGTATCGGTTGTTTTCCGGATAAGCGGGGATTTCTAACGGTATTCTTTCGATCACTTCGATCCCGTATCCTTCCAGACCAACGATTTTTTTGGGATTGTTGGTCATGAGGCGCACTTTTTTGACGCCTAAGTCGGCTAGGATCTGGGCGCCGACGCCGTATTCCCGTAAATCAGCTGAAAAGCCTAAAGCCAGGTTGGCTTCCACGGTGTCGTGACCTTCTTCCTGGAGTTTGTATGCGGCGATTTTGTTCATGAGACCAATCCCCCGGCCTTCCTGGCGCATGTAGAGAAAGACGCCGCGCTGTTCTTGTTGGATTTTGCCCAGGGCAGCTGTCAGCTGGGAACCGCAGTCGCAGCGGCGGGACGCAAAAACATCGCCAGTCAGACATTCGGAGTGTACGCGCAACAGAATGGGATCTTCTGAAGGGATTTCCCCGTTTATCATGTCTCCGCAGACCAGAACCAAGTGCTCTTTCCCGTCGATCAAGCTTTGATAGGGAATGGAAGTGAAAACGCCATAATCGGTTGGCAGGGCGGCGGCGGCACCGCGGGCGACCAGTTTTTCATTGTGGCGGCGATATAAGATAAGGTCTTTGAGGCAAATCATAGTCAGCCCATGTCTTTTTTTGAATTCGACCAGGTCAGGCACCCGCGCCATTGCGCCGTCGTCTTTCATAATTTCACAGAGAATGCCGGCTGGCCGCAAACCTGCCAGGCGCGCCAGATCAATGGCGCCCTCAGTATGCCCCGCCCGTACAAGGACACCGCCGTCCCGTCCCACCAGCGGAAAGATATGACCGGGCCGAAAAAAGTCTTCGGGTTTGCTGTCAGGCTCAGCCAGGTATTCAATGGTTCGGGCACGCTCAAAAGCTGAGATACCGGTTGTGCTTTCAACGCAGTCGACGCTGACGGTGAATGCCGTGGCGCGGGGATCGGTGTTGTTGCGCACCATATTGTCAAGCTGGAGCGCCTTGACCCGTTCGGCGGTCATAGGAACACAGATCAAGCCGCGCCCATATGTGGCCATAAAGTTGACGGCTTCCGGCGTTACCTTCTCGGCCGCCATCACAAGATCACCTTCGTTTTCCCGGTCTTCGTCGTCGGTTACAATTATCATTTTTCCTTGGCGAATATCTTCAAGCGCTTGTTCAATGGTATCAAACATGTGAACCCTCCTAATATTAGTCAATCGACAGTTGGCAGATCGTTGGGGTACATCCTCTCAGAACAATGCTGTCCACTGTCAAAAGTATCCCTGTTCCCGAAGGAACTCCTCCGATATACCAGCGCTCTCAGTGTGGGCGTTATCCGTGAGATCGGCGCTGCTCATACCGCGGATATACCGGGCAACATATTTTCCCAACATATCTGTTTCGAGATTGACGGCGCTGCCGGTTGTTTTGGCATCCAGTGTTGTTTGTGACAGGGTATGAGGAATTATTGAAACGGTGAAGCTTTGGGGCATTGCGTTGACAACGGTCAAGGAAATGCCGTCAACAGCAATAGATCCTCTATCAATAATCATGCCGGCAATGGCGGCAGGAACAGCGATCTCGATGATTTTGGCGTTACCTGCCGGCTTGATGCTGTGGATAACACCAACCCCATCGATATGCCCACTGACAAAGTGTCCGCCGCAACGTGTTTGCAGTGTTAATGCCCGCTCAAGGTTGACAGAGGCGTTAGCGCTAAGATCTTTGAGGTTAGTGCGTCGCAGTGTTTCCGGCATGACGTCGGCGGTAAACTCCCGGGAAGCCACCGATGTGACAGTTAGGCAGACACCGTTGACGGCGATGCTGTCGCCGATTTTGCTTCCTTCCAGGACGGCAGCGGCTTTTACCGTTAGCATCGCCGAATCAGGCAGCTTACGCAGGGCCCGGACGCTTCCCAATTCTTCTATGATTCCTGTAAACATGTTCCCCTCCCAAACCGGGATAATGCTTCATCGAGCCCATTTCCGAGTGTTTTGCTTTTAGGGCTATTTGACTTGTCGGAGCGCTAGGCGTTGTATTTGGGATAGCCCAAAATACGCAAGTCGCCGGAATCCCAAGAATATTCTATATTGTCCAGCATCACAGGGTGCTGATGTTTGAACAATTCAGCGTGCCCATACAGTTTGGGCGCGTAATGAAATTCTATTTTATCTATAAGGCGCTGCTGCAACATGGCATTTGCCAGGATTTCTCCACCTTCCAACAGAATGTTGTTCCAACCGTGAGAGGCGATATCATGCATGAGCTGGGAAAGGGGCACATATCGTTCGCTGTCGTAGGCCCAGATAGTGATATGGTTGTGGCCTGAGAAAGACGCCTTTTGTGCAGGAGGCGCATTGTCCCAGGCCTGCCGAGTTGTCGCGATGATGACTTGATCCGGCCATTCGGCGTCGGGCGGTTTGTTGTTGCGGCAAATTCTGGCGGTGATGGGAATTATGAACTGTCCGTCTACAATGATACGAACCGGATTGCGGTCGGGTATGTTGGGCAAGCGGCAGGTCAGCTGTGGATCGTCTTTGAGCACGGTTTGGCTGCCGGCCAAAATGACGTCACTGGCGTTGCGCAGCTGGTGGACATGGAGCCGCGATTGTTCACTCGTGATCCAGGGATCGGAGATGGACGCCGAATGTTGTTTTCCGTCCATAGAGTAGGCTGTCTTCAACGTTATGAAAGGCAAGCCTGTGGCAATAACTTTGATATAGGCCTGATTAAGGATACGGGCCGGATCTTCCATGAGACCTGACGCCACATCGATACCGTTTTGCCGCAAACGTTCCAACCCTTGCCCACGCACATGAGGGTTGGGATCGATCATGGCGGCAACAACACGACGGATGCCTGCGGTGATGATGTGTTCTGTACAGGGCGGCGTTCTGCCGTAATGGTTACAGGGTTCGAGGGTCACATAAAGATCGGCGCCGCGCGCTTTATCTCCGGCCTTATTCAGGGCGTTAACTTCCGCGTGAGGAGAACCGACCTTCTCATGGTATCCTTCTCCGACTATATGCCCGTCACGAACTATGACACAACCAACAAGGGGATTGGGGGTTGTGCGTCCCGCCGCTTGTTCGGCCAAAGCAAGGGCTCTTTGCATGTACTGTGTGTCATGGAATGAAAACATAAGATCCTCCCTTTGCTCCGCTTGATGATTCTTACTGCAAATTGTGCCGGTTTTTTCGGAAGATCATAAGAACCCGTTCAGAACACGAACCGAGAATTCATTTGTTCGTTAAAATCCTGGCAATAATGGCGGTCTTCTTTAGAGGGTACATCTTTTCCCCGTATTATACACACATATTATTAGTCCAGCAAGTTAGTATGATTAACATCGGTAATAGACCTTATCTTGCGCAATAATTTCTTTACAGGGGGGTTTCAACAAGGGCAGTGAAACGACTCCCCTTCTTCCTGCCATCAATTGCCCATTGTGACGATTTTGGCCAGAATGATTCCGTCGTTATAGCTTCCTTTAATGTAATAGGCATCTTTAAGGACGCCTTCACGTTGAAAACCGGCTTTTTCGTAACAACGCAGAGCCTTCAAATTGCCGGCCCAGGTTTCGAGGCTGAGACGATGAAGATTCCATTGCTCAAACAAGTATCGGGAAAAGGTCAACAATGCGTCTGTCCCGTAACCTTGATTCCAGTGCGCTTTGTCACCGATACCCAGAAACAGCCGGGCTGAGCGCGCAGGTATATTATGTTGGTCAAAACCAATGGTTCCAATGATATCGCGTGACTCGTTGAGGATGGCATACCGATAAGGGTCTTCGACATAAAAAATCTGTTCAACATCCTCCCGGCGCATGAGCATGCGTTCCGGCCAGCTACCGCTAAGCCAGAAAGAGAATTCCGGGTCCAGATGCCAAGTGTATAGTATGTCAATATCCTCAGGTTCTAGAGGGCGGATGCTGGTGTTTTTGCCGGTGATCATGTTTTTCCTCGCTTTTATTTTTCATGATAGCTTACATGTGGCTAAAAAGCAATTTGGGGTATGCTTTTCGGGGTGCATATTTTAAAAGTGCAGGAAGCGACAAAAAATAAATAGAAATATCTACTGCGGGGTTCTCCCGCAACCGAATGGTGAATGGAGATGGATATTATGTGGGCTCGTAACAGTCCCGAGGTAGGGGTTGGGGAGCGGCAGAATCCAAGCGCCTCACCGCCCGACGCAGCCCCCGAAAGGCGAAAAAAATACGCGGGCTTTTGGAGTCTGCCGCTCCCCAACCCCTGACGTGGCACTGTTACTGG
>WRHI01000003.1 GCA_009783315.1 Peptococcaceae bacterium | reverse complement strand
GTCCATTATGAATCACAGACAGCACGGACAGATCTCTATCGCTCTTTCCACGCTGATCTTTATAGCCGCGGTTGGGGCGGCTTGCTTGATGGGCGCTTCTACCGCGACGGCGGGCATGGACGCCAATCAGGAAGCCATGGCGGGGGCACAAGCGGAAGCAAAATCGGCAGGCGCGCCGGAGACAACAGAAACACCGGAAGCAGGTCTGGAAGCTCCGGAAACAACAGGTGCAGTGCCTGCAACGGATACGAAGTCAAACTCACCCGCTATCTCCAATCCTCTTGACCCTTGCGGTAACATTGGCAACTGGGTTTATCCCGGCAGTCACAATTGGAAGATTGTTAACGGAAAACTGGCTCATGAAGCGACCCCACCGAAAACGGTCTTCGCACATCTCAAGGATACCGTCGTGGCCGACGGCACTGTTTCCGCCAAAATAATCATAGAACGCCAGCCTGATGAAAGCGATTATTGGGGCGGTCTGGCCGTCCGGCAGGAAGCAGGCAAAGATCTATGGAGCACCGGTTATTTGATCATAATTCAAAGCAGCAAGGTTCAAATCTATAAAGGCGGTCATGGCATCCTTGGATCAGCCGTGCCGGCCAATGTGACCCAGTACAATGACTGGTCAATGTACAAAGAACTGGAACTCAAGATCGTCATGGCCGGAGACAGAATCGACGTCTATGTGAACGGCGAGTGGGTTCGCGGATTTAATGACGACACCTACAAATCAGGTTCCTTGGGACCTGTGGCGATGAACGCCAAGGTGTATTACAGTGATTTTACAATTGTGAAATAGAATAAAAATAGGGGTGTGGCCGCTCAACTTACGGGTGGACGCATCCCCTATTCAATTTGGCTGAGATCAAAATGAGATAGGGCCGCCATGAATTGAGCGGCCCCACCCGACTTCTCCAACGAAGCTATGCAAGTCCTTCTACTGAAGAACTCTGAATTCGCTGAAGGCAACATGGGCGTTATTCGCTACAGGCCCCACATAGCCCGATGGATAGAAAGGAACTGGTTCCGCTTCTGTTCTGCCTATATCGTTATCATTGAATCCATAAACCCAATTGCGGTCTACATAAACGTCGAATCTGTTTCCTTCCATGACGACCGCAAGTTCCACCTCTCCGACATAGTTCGCCGTATCATACATATTCACATTTGTCTGTGCAACGGCAATGGGAATCCTGCCCGCATTGCTTTTATCAATAACCAGTTTGCCGTCCGGTTTGAGGTAGAACATATAACTGTTCTCCCACCAGAGGTTGTCTTCCCAGACGGTTTTGGTTCGTCGCACATACAGCCCGGCCCAATAATCAGTATTTTCAAACTTGGGATCCATGGAGAATCTGGCGGAAACACAGCCGTTGGTCATATCCTCAGTGCTCTTGAGGCGGGCATGAATCGTATCCGATCCGCCCGGCGCGTTATGCACCAGTTTCCCATTGTCAATGTCAATCTGCCAATTTTGGCTGAGAAACTGAGTCCAGTTATTGAGATTGCCACAATAATCGGGTTGACCGGACATATCGGGCAGCGGCAGAATCTCTGGGTTCATTGTTCCGTTATAAACCCTGAAATCTTTGCAGGATATTTTGGCGTTATGGCCCACGATTCCCACGCAGCCTGATTTCCAGGTGTCGTCATTGAAACCGCGAATAAATTTTCCGTTCACGAAGACTTCTATTGTATCGTCCTGCATCCTGACCGTCAATTCCACCTCATCGCCCATAGTCACTCCTGCAGCCATAGGCGGTCCCATATGGCCGGATCCGCATTTCCAGACTTGCACCGAACCGCTTTGAAGGAAAATCAGATAACCGGAACTCCACATACCTCCGTTGGGGTTTTGCCGCACAGCCAAACCACTCCAATAACCATATTTGCCGGGTTGGGGCTCTATGGTCAGTTTGGCGGAAACAATGCCATTAGAAAGGGTCGCGTCTTTCAGATGCGCATACACCTCGACCGGTGTGGAAGCCTCATGCACCAGTTTTCCGTCAGCCCAACTCCAATTATGGTTTTCGGCAGGATCAGCGCTGTTAGGATATAGATTCCATTTGCTGAGGCTGTCGCCAACATAATCGGGCTGTTCAGGCAAATCAATCCCTAACAAAGCATTTTCGACTTTCGTCACGCTGGGGGTTGTCTGTCCAATGCCATCATTGAAATTCCCTGTAAAGGTCAGCTTCGCGGCGGGATTGCCGCTGTCATAGTCTCCGGCTGTTACAGTGAAATTCTTTGTTATCTGGCTGTTGGCCGCAATTGTAACATTCTGCGGTCCGCTGACATCATAACCGGCAGCATCACCGAAAGAACCTGATACTATACCGTTAATCTCAAAATCATTAAAGTTATAGATTGTTACCTCCACCGAGGTCTCTGCGTTGGGCCGGATGAAATACCCCTGAGCCCGGGAACGATCACGAGATTCTGCCCGGAAGGTCTGATCCAGCACGATCCTTTGGGCCGGCATAAGCGGTTTTAGGTCAATACCAACTCGTTCGTGTTCTGCCGCCGTATATTCTCCCGCCGGAATCTCGCCGGTAACCCTCAGATAGATGGGATCGGGACCGAGTTGAAGTTCGAATACGTTGTTGATGGAGGGCAGGGCTTCCTTTTTGCCCATCATATCCGTTTTGGTTCCGTTCGGCTTTTGCAGGTTTAGCGGCACATTGACGTTGTCTGTTGCCCAGAGTATCAGCACCGTATCGCTGCCGTCCCGGAAGACATAGCCCTTCGCGCCGGCCGTTATCGCATCGGCGGATAAATTGACTTCCCCGAGATATACGGCCTCCCCCATTGCCTCTGTCATGGCGGCCTGGGCGGCGTAAGCGGCATAAGGGGTCATCTGCTTCGTGAGCGTATTATACGAACTGAAAAAGCCCCAATATATATTCTCGTAGGGATCCTGGTATTCCGCCTGTTCCGTTTCATGCCCGTAAAACCAGAAATGTTTATCCACACCGGTTGACAAACTTGTCGCCGCCGAAGTCACCAGGTATCGCGCCTGCGCCCTTTGTTTGCTGTACACATCCAATCCGTCGGGTGAATTCGCAATCCCTCCGCCGGCCTCAGTAACCCATGCCGGCAACGCGGCGCCGCCGGTCAGGCTGTTTTTAAGGTCTATATGATCCCGGTTTCTTTCCTCAGGGAACACGTTGCCGTTAAAGGTCGGTTTTGCCCGGGTTTCTTCGGTTTCCTGGTCGGGGTCCGCGTTGTTCTGATGGGTGTGGAAGTTGTAGGCCTCCACATACCCTGTGATGCCGTTTTCAAACATAGTGTCATGATACAGCGTCCATGCCGCATTGGTTTTGTGCCTGAGCATCCCGCCCATGGTAACGGGAACACCGGCATCATGAAAACCAATGGACGCGGCTTTCAGAAACGCCGCATACTTGTCCGCTCCTTCACCGGGACCTAACTCGTTCTCCTGTTCGTTCCAGATCTCCCACATGCCCACTTCGTTCCCGTAGTATTGACCGTAATCCACAGCGAAGTCATAAATCGCCCTGAGGTCGTCCGGCAGTTTGTTGCCCATATCTCTGTTATCCTGGCCTATGGCGGATTGCGGCGTCCCAATGAAACACATCAGTCTTTTGATATTGGCACAAGCTTCTATATCTTTAACAAAGATGTCATATCCCTTTGAATTACCGGATAGCGATGGTCCAACATTCCAGGTCATTCTTTCTCTGGTCCAAGTAACACCGCTGAGCCGAACAGCCCGCGCATAATCATTAATGAAAGCTATCATCTCTGGAGAGTCAAAAAAAGGAAGGTAACCCAGATCAGACTTAGGCTTGTCATACCACATAAGCGCCGTATCCGTTGCGAAAGGGGACTCAAAGGAAGGATTGGAATACTGGGGACGCTGTTCATAAGGAACCACTACGGCGAAGTTGTCGGAAACACGTTCTTCCCCTTCTGCCCCCGGAACCCAGGCCTCCACAACATAATGACCCGTGTCCATATGCCCGGGAGGTCTGACCGTGACCTTTGTCTGGCCCGCTGGGATGATGGCTGTTCCGGATTTCTCCGGTTCATCCTCGAAATAACCTTTAATCTTCCAGTTAACATAGGCGGCGGTGGCGGCCGCATTCTGAATATTGATATCAAAGGCAAACACTTCATCGGAAGCGAAAATGTTCAGTGGTTTTGTGCCCGTGACACTCATCAGTCCTTCCGCCGGCGGTTCGCTGACAGGTTCCCATACAGGATATAAGGTGATGTTGCGGTTGAAGGCTGTCCCGGCGAGAGTCGCTCCGAAAGGATATTGCGCTGTCGTCGCCCCCCGGGTTTCGGACCAGCCTACAGGATTTTGACCCAAAAGTGTCGGTTGCGCCATGGGCAGTGTGGTTGCGTAGCTGTTGTTCTTATGAGGCGTTGTTATGAAGAACAAACCGCCTCCGTTGACGCCATCCATTTCATCTTCGAAATCCGCGCCGAAGGCGCCTCCATCCGGGTCAAATGTGATGGTGTAATGCCATACCGCCCATAAGTCCAGATTCCCCTCGGCGTTGAACCGGTAATCATCGTTGAAGCTTTCGTTGGCATGGTACTCCGGATCTCTCGTATCCTGCTTCAGACCCCACCCCTTGAAGAACATGTTGCTGCGAGTGGGCTTGTCGTTCAGGCTGACGGGTATGCCGGCGGTCTTTATCTGTTCGTCAGGCAGACCACTGTTATTGACGCCATTGTTGAGCCTGTACGTGATCGTGTAAGTGACAGGACCGGCCGCCTGCATCTGCAGCATTTTCAAGGCATAGCGCCTGCCCATCTCACGCTGCGACGCGCTGCTGAAATGGTTGGGATCTCCTGCTTGTGCCGGTAATCCGGTAACCGCGGGATTCTCCTGGATCTGTTCCGGATTCAAAGCGGCAGAGATATAGTCGGTGTTTCGGGCGGGTTTTACAAATTGTTGAAGGAGACTGTTGAATTCATAAGTGCTGAAACTGCCTGCTGGTCTGTCAGGTCTGCCCGGCAAACCGTAATTGTAGGAATACGGTATCTCGCCCGCAATAAAAGGGCAATCCTGCGCTGTTACGTCAAGTTCCGCGCGCAAATCATCCACCAGTTGATTCAGCGTGATGATATAATTTGCCAGACTGTCTCCGCCGTCACTGAGATCTGTTTCTCCCTGCAGCCAGAGAATACCCCTCAGCGTCCCACCCTGGGCCCGGGCAGCCTGCGTCATCTCGACCGCTTTCCCAAAGTAACCGGCAGGGTTGCCTTTGCTCCATTGGGCTATGGACGCCCCTGCCATGGCATCAGAGACTATGCCGATTGTTCTTCCGGGGTACTGTTCCTGCATATGCCAGGCGAAATAAAACGCCGGATTGAGATTGCTTTGGGCTCTGAGACTGCCCACATTGTTATAACGGTTCAGACCTTGATTCCCGTCGAACTGCGCCAGTTCCCAGGCAGTACCATTGAAAAGGAAAATATTGGGATCCGGAGTCAGGTCCCGATCCTGCTGTGCGGGCAAGGCGTTACACCCTGCCATGTTGGACTGTCCGATACACAGATATACGTCAAAGTCTGACGGGGGTCCAATTTCCTCCCATACGGCATACAGATTCAGGCTTCGCCACAGCGGCGCCGTTCCAATGGGTTCGTCCCTATAATACTGCGGCACTGTGGTCTCACTGTTTTCAACCCAGCCCCGGAAGTTGTAACCTGTCTTCGTTGGCTCATCCCCGCGCATCACGGTCGGCGTCCCTTTATGCTCAAATGTCCAGAAATTGGAGACGCCTTCGGCGAAGGCGCCGCCTTCCAGATGGAAAGTGATTCCATAGTGCCATACCGCGTATAAGGTTATTTTTCCGTCCGGACCCAGCCAGGAATCTTCGTTGAAGTCTTCTTTCGGCTGGTATGCCGCCTCTGTCGTATTCGAATAACGACCCCATCCTGTAAAGACCATGCCGTCACGCTGGGGATCACAGGCCGTCAGGGGAATCGGTTCTCCTTCAATCTTCTCTTGATCGGCGGGAATGGTTTCGGGCCTGCCCAGAAGTCTTTCGTAGTGGATCGTGTATACGTTCTTCCAGACGGCGTGCATTGGAGCGCCGCCGGCGCCCTGCAGATCAATAAAGGCCCAACTCTCCGCCGGGTACTTCGCGCCATCGACTCTGTGCAACGCCCAGCCGTCGAAGAGCGCGCCCCCTTTGCCGACTCCCGGCGGCAGCAGGAAGGTTTGTCCGCCATACATTCTGGTAACGTCGGAACTGTTGACAAATTGCGGACAGGACGCATTAGCCGGCACCTGCACATTGACATCACCGGTCTCAAAAGCCAGTTCAACCTGCCGTTCATACACTCCGTAAAAAGTGATGTCGCCAGATATCCAAAGGGACGTTACCAATCGCGGATCGATACAGCCGGATGTGGCCGTCTCTGATGCGACCCAACCCCGGGCTTCCCAGCCACCGGGGTACTCGCTCAACGGCGGCACCGGGATCATCTCGCTTACCCCGTTGTATATCGTTCGGGTTTCTCTGGCGTTTTCCACTTGTGCGTTTCCATCATAACTGGTGAAGGTGACTGTCACTGTCTTCTCCTGAGGCTCTGCCGCGTAAGCCTTCGGAATCAGACATTGTGTGTTCAGGAACAAGGCTGAAGCGACCGCGAAGATGAATACGAACCATTGCCGTTTTGCTTTCATGAAAACACTCCCTTTTCTTCTTTTTCTCAGAAGCCAAACTTATACACTTTCAAATCATCAAAGGATACCCTAGCGTTATATCCTAGCTGAGACAAACGCGATTTTGTTTTCATGAGAATACTCCTGTCTTCATTCTAAGGCATATCCATAGGCACAAGAATTCGAAAATGGGACACAACATAATCTTCTCTGCCGATCAGGCCTCTCTGCGGATCTGTACACACATTGAAACCGCGATATTCGTATTTCTCCCACCACGTATGATCCATACCAACACGATCCACAACATTCTGTGTTGGCCAAGGCAGAGGACGTCCCGGCGCCGGTTGTCCCTGATACCCCCACCCGTCAGGACGATATTGGTAACCGGGATCAATTTCTATCAATGTTCCACCGGGAAGATCTTCCTGGGAATAACGCCCGGAAGCAAGGAAATACGGAGAATTGACCTGCGTCGTAACCGGAACAGGCCCGGGAACAGTGGCTACATATCCGCCGTTGGGAGAATTCCAGTATCCCCCGTTTGTTACTCGCCAGTCCAGGGATTTGTAAGCCGGCACATAAATCCGGAAATGCGACGCCGTTTCCGTTTCCCTACCGGTCAGATTCACAAGATTATAGGGGAGTTTGGCGATATTAAACGCGCGGTATTCGTAACCTTCCCACCATTCTTCATCGATCACAATTCGGTTTTTGGTCACATAATCGGGACGTCCGGGGGATCCCGCACCATTCGCGGCCCACCCTTCGGGACGATAGAAATAGCCCACGTCGATTTCAATAACGCTGCCCACAGGGAGGTCTTCCCGAGTATAGCGTTGCGATGACGCAAGATAACACCCAGAATTATCTGCTGATTTGTTTATCACGGGGTTAACATCGTATCGGCCACTATTGGAAAGCCAGAATCCCAGCTGGGATTCATACGACAAATCCAGTTGGTTGTACAGACTGTAATCCATCGCATCCGCTTCATAAGCGGATAAAGGCACAAGAATCCGAAAATGAGACGCAACATCATCTTCCCGTCCGATCAAGCTGCCTTCAGGATCGGTGGTCACATTGAACCCCCGATATTCGTAATTCCCCCACCATGTCTGATTCACAACCACGCGATCCACACCACCCTGTGTTGGTCTGAGAGGAGGACGCCCTGGCGCCGGTATGCCCTGATACCCCCATCCTTCAGGGCGATACTGGTAACCGGGGTCAATCTCAATAACTGTTCCAACCGGAAGATCCTCTCTGGAATAGCGTCCGGAGGCAAGAAAATTTTTGGAATTGCCTGCTGTCTTAAGGGGTTGGGGATCGCCCGCCACATATCCGCCGTTGGGAGAATTCCAGTATCCCCCATCTGTTGCCCGCCAGTCCAGGGATTTATACGCCGGCACATAAATACGGAAATGAGATGCTACCTCCGCTTCCCTGCCAGTCAGGTTCACGGAGTTGTAAGGGGCCTGATAAACATTGAACGCGCGGTATTCAAAACCATCCCACCAGTCTTCACCAACCTCAAAACATTGTGTTGTTTCAAGGGGGCGTCCGGGCGCCTCAGCACTCTTCTCAGCCCATCCCTCGGGACGATATCCGTAACCCTCATCAACGACAATCTTGCTGCCCACGGGAAGTTCCTCTTTGCTGAAGCGTTTGGACGCAAGATAATATTTGGAATTGTCTGCCGATCTGGTTACGCGGGGGTTCTCATCGTATCCGCCATCAATGGAATTCCAATACCCTAGGTCCGCGTAATGCCAATCTATTTCGTTGTACAAAGAGACATCGAAATCGCTTTCTGTCCATGTTGTATCATCATACATGTAATTCATCGCCACGTTGACGGACTGTCTAACATGATTCTGATCAACTTCATTAACGCCTGCGGGTCTCCAGGTGATCAAATCAACAGACGTGCCGGTAATGGCCTGCAGCCATGTCATGCTTGCGGTATAGCGCCCAAGGCTATAGGATAGATGAGAATTGAGGTCTCGAATCAGGCGGGACCCCAATCCATGCCCGCGCATTTCCTGAATGGCGATGCCGGTGGGAATGATAAAATCAAAGGCTGGATTGACCACAATTTTTCTTTCCACCGCGGATATGATGCTGTTGTACATGATATCCTGCGCAGCCTGGGTGGGTTTCAGTGTGCCTGTACCAACGGTCTCTCCGATCAACCCGTATGCCCATGTCATATGCCAGCCGAGGCGGACATCCAGGTTGGTTTTATGGGTATCGATATAGCCGATCAGTCTACTAAGCCAGGGATCAAAGGAATTCGCGTCGTGGGAGAAGCCGCTGACTTGCTGGAGAACAATAACATCCCAGGCCTCGTCTCTGATTCCATAGCGCATGGTTTTCTTTTCCGGCGGCTTTTTTTCTGATGAGAACGTGTTGTCCCAGACGCCGGAAGATGTTTGAGACCTCAATGTCTGGTACTCATAGTCGTTGCTTTCACTCGCAGCGCTGACCCAATGCTGTTCCAGGCTGCAGCTGCCTCTGTACAAAATTCCCAAAGTGATGTCCGTATACCCTGCTTCCTTGAGAAGCTGAAACAAATGGCTGCCACCCCCATCATTATAGTCCATACCGTCCTGAGAATAGCTGTTGCCGATGACCAGTATCCTGATAGCTCTACCAGAATTGACCTCCCAAACAGCAAATAACGTAAGATTGCGATTGAAATTGGTTCCGGCCAGAATCGTACCAGGCGGATATGATACTGTCGACTCCTCCGGGTCTTCGGTCCAGCCTTGGAAGGTATGGCCCTCAAGCTTTGGCCCCCTCATGGGCAGCGTGGTTCCTCCGTCGATATGCGGCCATGTTCTGAATGCCAAACCATCTTCGCCGATATCCGCGTCAAAGTCCTCATCGAAAACGCCACCCATCGGATCAAATGTGATCGTATACGTGAGGAGACTGGCTGCCTGCATATCCAGCATTTTCAGAGCATAGCGCTTGCCCATTTCACGTTGCGACGCGGTCGTAAAATGAGGCGCGTCTCCGGCCTGGATCCGCGTTTCCAGCCCTCCGGCTGTAGGATTCGCCGGATTCTGCGGGATATTCTGATCCGCCGCGGCAGAAACATAATCTGTGTTGCGTGCGGTGTTTACGAAAGATGGAAGAAGGCTGTTATATTCGTCTGAAAATCTGTTCGTCACAGGATTGATGCCACACGCATACGGGATTTCCGCCGCAATAAACGGACATTCCGCCGCGGTTACGCCAAACTTTGTGCGCAGGGCATCCACGACAGCGTTCAATTTTCTTGCATAATTCCCCGGATCCAGACTTCCGGTAAGAAAATCTGTCGTACCCTGATGGATGATGATTCCTCTCAATTTGGCGCCCGTGCCCTCTAGGGCGGCCTGTGTCATCGCGACCGCCCCATTATAGCAAGCGCCGCCTTCGCTCCAGTCGTTTATATCTGAGGAACCCCTGGCATCGGCGACAATGCCGATTGTTCTTCCGGGGGATTGTTCTTGCATAGTTTTGGCGAAATAAAAGGCCGCGCCAAGCTGATTGGCTATTCCATTGTTATAGTAATCCAGATTGTTGTAGCGGTTTAAGCCCTGGGTCAGATTCCGCCAATCAAATTGCGCTGTTTCCCATTGCGTACCGTTAAAAAGCAGGACACCGGGAATCGAAACGAGATCCTCAGGATCGGGAGCAGCGCTCTGCCCCGCCATGTTGGAGGCTCCAATGCACAGATACACGTCGAAGTTTGACGGCAACTCATCAGCTTCATAGATAATTGGCGGACTGAGAGGGCCGTCGGCTTCCCATACCGCGCATAAAATATAATCCCCATATATCAGCTCTGCGAAATCTTCACCTTTCGCATACACTCTCGCGTTGGAATTACCGGGATCCTGGGACCAGCCCCGAAATTTGTAGCCCGGCCACGCGGGTTCGCCCCCGGGCAGAGGTTTTGCCTGGAAATAATACGCCCTTGTTATGAATGGCCGACCGTCCTCCCGGAAATCCGCGCCGAGCTCCGCGCCAAAATTCTCGTCAAAGCTGCCGCCGGCTGCATCAAAAATGATCCGGGAATGCCATACCGCATATAAGAGCAGTTCCCCGTTTTTGAACTTCTCATCATCGTCGAATTCCCGACCTCTGAGATATTCCGGTTCCGGATCCGAAGAATTCAAAGCCCATCCTTTAAAAACCAGGCCGCTGCGAATAGGTTCCTCCGCTCTCAGGGATATCGGCATTCCGACGGTTTTCGTTTGATCGGCTAGGTCAGTACCGCCAACCCCATTGTATCTGATCGTGTATTTCAGCACGGCATGCATCGTAGCGCCGCCAGCGCCCTGTAAATCAATAGAAATCAGGCTCTCTGCCGGGTATTTCGTGCCGTCGAGATTGTTTAACGCCCAGCCATCGAATGTCGTGCCCTTCCAGATGACTCCCGGTGGTAAAAGGAAGGTTCGTCCGCCATACATTCTGGTAACGTCGGAACTGTTGACAAATTGCGGACAGGACGCATTAGCCGGCGCCTGCACATTGTTGTCGCCGGTATCAAAAGCCAGTTCAACCTGCCGTTCATACACTCCGTAAAAAGTGATGTCGTCAGATATCCAAAGGGACGTTATCAATCGCGGATCAATACAGCTGGATGTGGCCGTCTCTGATGCGACCCAACCCCGGGCTTCCCAGCCGTCGGGATAATCGCTCAACGGCGGCACCGGGATCATCTCGCTTACCCCGTTGTATATCGTTCGGGTTTCTCTGGCGTTTTCCACTTGTGCGTTTCCATCATAACTGGTGAAGGTGACTGTCACTGTCTTCTCCTGAGGCTCTGCCGCACAGACGTCCGAAACAAACCATAATGGAATAACAAATAATGCAAATACGAACGCAAAGGAAACGCGCATACTTCTCTTCAATACAATCATCTCCTATCTCTTTCTTAACGTATGGGCCGAAGCCCTGATCCGGACAATGCTGCCGCTTGCCTTATCCTTTTCCTTCACCTCTCAGTCTCTTCCCTTTTTCAGGGTCACATCTCAAACCTATCCTTCTGTACGACAGGTAGTCGCCTATGTGTATCATGCTACTCTCTGTAGCACCTTTTTGCAAGTGGTAAATTCTACAAGATAGCCTCCTGTCCCTCTCACTGAAAGGTATTCATTATGTCGCACTGTCTTGATAATCCCCTTCCACTTACAAGCCAAGATCCCGCCCATCCGAATGGATGGGCGGGATCTTGTCAGATCGGACTCATTTACGAGATTAATTTCTTATTCCCTTTCTCTAAAAATCCTATGAATGCGCTCCAAAAACTTGAATCCCCGCACCCGGGTCGGTTCGATAAACCCGCCTTCCCCGTACTCGTCCCAGGCATATAGCATCCCAATACCTTTTGTCTTTTCCATATTGCCGGTAATAACATCGTATCCGGCACGCAGATGCGTTTCAAATTCATCAGGTGTTGGCATGCAGGGCAAGTTGCTCCCTCCCCAGGGGGTTTCATCCCTGCCGGCGCTCATGGGTACAAAGAACGGTATTGTAGAGTCCGTCATGATTTTGTTCCATTGCCCCCTGTATCCAGGCCTCTGGGAATTTCCGTCAAGATCGGAATAACCTGTCCAGTCGGGAGCCCTGTAACTATAACCGGTAAGAGCATCAGGAGCAAGCTGCATGGCATCGTTCACCCGACTCATATCAGTACAGACGACAAAATATATACCCTCCAGCCCCTTTTCAATCGCTTTATCCCTCGCATACTGAAGCATGTCGGCAGGCGTCATGCCAATGACACCGGCCATCCATGGTTTCGGCGAGATTATAAACACGGCAGGTTTCCCGTCTATCTTATAGTACTTTGAATTGCTCAGATGGCGATCAATCCAGTACTCAACCATTTCATCCCATTCACCCGGTGTCCGCGGAGACGGAGAAGAACCTTCATTGCACCACAACAGCGTGTAGGGGATCCTGGAACTGTTCTCCGTCTGCCAGTAAGCACGAATGGCCGTCTCGGGGCTAAGCGCGGGATGATCCGGTTCCCAATTTTCCCACGGAGCATTGGCAAATTTCACATTGTCAGCGCTCCAGTACCACGCAAACGAGATGAAATCAATGCCATATTGACTCATCCATTCCAGCTGCTCATTGACCAGCTCCACATTATCCTTCAGATCATACCAACCGCGTAACGGTTCCCTTTCACCATTATAATATTCCATAATGGTGCTGTTATCTTTCGTCCAGGGATCGCGAAGACTGGGAGATGAATTCACGGACCAGCCTCCAAAATAATACATACCGAGGGCTACATCCGTCTCTTTATCAGCGGGTTCCTGATACGGCTTATAGAGCCTGAAACTCCCAATAGACAGATCAACTGCCTGACTCACAAAACCGACAAATGTGGGGACATCCGCAAGACCATCCACCGCATACGAAATGCCCTGCTGCTGGTATTGTTCCCCAGGCGAGTCTTTTGTGAAAACAGTAATCTGGCCGTCAACAACCTCCACTCTTATATAAACCGTCTCGCCCACATCCGTTCCCTTATATGACAACGGCAGCGCCGGTGCCGAGCTGGAGACAATACCATAGCCGGTTGGCTTGAACCATAATTTATGCAAAATCAGGAGTTCTGAATTGCTGAATTGGAGGGTCAGATAAGAATTCGGGAAGTATTGATTTTCCTTTGTTACGGCAAACTCCACAGCATAGTCTGTCAGAGCGTTCTGGTCATTAAGCCAGACAAAACGACCGTCTCCCATGAACAACCTGTCGTTCTCAACCCCGAATTTCGTGCTGCCCGGACTTTGAGATCCCCAGTTTTCCGAATTGAGTACATTTCCTGAAAAATCATCGCTTATAACGAGTATCCAATCCGATTGCGCCGATTTCCATCTGGCCGCATACGACTCATGATCGGCGGGATAAATAACAGTGTTTGCGTCAAACAATTCGCCGGTTACATCGTTAACCCAACCCTCGAAGTCAAAGCCCTGTTTCGAGACCGGTCCGGCCAGGGTAACCGTTGGACACGTTTTATTCTCGATGTCAAAACTGTTGAAATACTGCGGCCGACCCGTCTGGTTGATCGGTACCGGCACGCCGCCGTCAGCATTGAAACTGACAGTCAATCCGCGCACATACAAACCATAATACGTTTGAGTCGGCATGTTGGCGGTTATTATCATGGAACTGATGATGCCGGTCGCAGAAGCGTTCGGAATATCTTTTGTTGTCCATCCTCTGAACGTCCAACCGTCACAATTCGGTATCGGGAAAGGAAGGCTGCCGCTGGTATCTTTATTAAAAATTTCCCTGATAACCTCTTCGGTTACTTTCTCTGCTCCTTCATAATAAACAAGACTTGCCTTCAGCTCTTTCTTATAGATAGCGTACAACGTCACATCGCGCCCGGGCATGGTGAAGGAATCCATCTTTTCCTCAGCGTCCGGATCCCAGTGCCAGCCAACAAACGCCCAGCCTTCTCTGGTGGCCCTGGAAATCGTCAGATCGATCTCAGTGCCAATGGGCGCCGTCACCATCGGTTGTGATACGGTATTACCGCCATTTTCCCAATAGTCATACGTGACAGTGTAAGTTTTGGACTGCATGTCCAGCATTTTTTCGGCAAAACGTTTGCCCATTTCACGCTGGGATGAGGTGCTGAAATGGGTGGGATCCCCTTGCTGCGACAGCAACCCGCCGGCCGCGGGATCCTCCGGAGTCTGCCTGTATGCCAATTCCCCGGCAGCGGAAACATAGTCTGTATTCCGTTCCGGGTTGGTAAAACTCCAAAGAATGCTGTTGAAGTCATAGGTACTGTACATGTTGTTACTTGTATACGTGTACGGAATCTCTCCCGCGATGAAAGGGCATTGTTCCGCCGAAACCCCCAGTTCATCGCGCAGATTATCCACAAGACTATTCAGTCTCTCCATATAGAGCGCCAAATTGTTGCCATTCACGTTCAAAGTAAGATCCGCCTCACCCTGCAGCCAGAGAATTCCCCTCAGCGTACCGCCCTGCTCCAAGGCCTTATGAGTCATCTCACACGCGGACCTGAAGTATTCTCTGCCTGCATCGCCGCCTCTGGCCCATTGTGATATGGAAGAACCTCCCCTAGCGTCAGAAATAATGCCGATTGTTTTTCCCGGGGAATGGACCTGCATCGTATCAGCAAAATAGAAAGCCGGGTTGAGACCGTTTTCGGCTAAGGGATTCCCAACATTGTTATATCGGTTCAACCCCAGATTCGTGTTCTCGTTATCAAACTGGGCTGTTTGCCACTGTTCTCCATTAAACAGGAGAGCGTTGGGGATCGCGAACAGATCCTGGTCTTCAGGAGAAGCGCCATACCCTGCCATATTGGACTGTCCGATGCACAGATACACGTCAAAGTCTGACGGCAATTCTTCCTGTGAATAAACAGTGGGAGGACTTAAAAGAGCATCTCTTTCCCATACAGCGTACAGGTATAAAGTTTCACGCAACGGCTCAAAGTTATGACCTTCATGATAATCCGCCACTGTCGCATTCTCAGACCTGGCCCAGCCCAGGAAGGTATAGCCCTGTCGTTCCGGCTTCTGCGCAGATAATGTTGTCGGATTGTTTGTGAACTCAACTGTAAAATCGTCCGGAAAATCCTTGACAAGATCGCCCTCGTCTACGTTTGCATCATAGGAAATTCCATAATGCCACACTGCATATAAAGTCAGGTTCCCGTCCGCGTCAAACTGATTATCATCATTGAACAACGTATCCACAGGGTATTGAGGAATGGGATTACCCGAAGTACGGGCCCATCCTTTAAAGACCATATTATCGCGAGTCATTTCCGCCAGGATAATGGGTTCTCCGGCTGCTTTCTTTTGATCAGGAGGCGTCTGCATGGTACTCCCGTTCCTGTTGTAATGGATCGTATAGATAATGGGCTCCCACACCGCCTGCATCGTGGCGCTGTCGGCACCATGCAAGCCAATGATCGCCCAGCTCTCCGGCGGGTACTTCGCGCCATTGCTGTCGTTGACAACCCAACCGCCAAAATTCGCATTCGTTTTGATGACTTCTGACGGCAGCCGGAAGGTCTGACCCCCATAAGTTCTGGTCACGTCTGAACTGTTAACGAATTGCTGACATGATGCATTCTCCGGTGCCTGCACATCCTCGCTGCCGGTCTCAAAGATCAGCTTGACCTGCCGTTCATAGACACCATAGAAAATCATATCGTCAGATGTCCAAATGGTTTGAATCTGCTCCGGATTAATACCTTCGGAAGTGGCTTCCGGAGAATCAACCCATCCCCGGGGAACCCAGCCGCCAGGATAATCACTCAGCTCCGGAACAAGGATCATCATGGTCTCTCCGACAGTTATTGTCCGGGTCACTTCGCTGTTAATCACTTGTTCGATTCCATTATAACTGATAAATTTAACCGTTACTGTCTTCTCCTGAGGGTCGGCCCCATGAACATCAGCGACAGAACCATACAAGCTCAGAAACAAGACTAAGGCAAAAGAAGACAGGAAAGTTAACCAACGGGGCTTTGGTTTCATGCCGAATCATCTCCCATGGATTTTTTCGTTTTAAACTTGAAGACTTTTGTGCCACGCACGTGGGATTCATGTGTCCATGCTACCAAAGTGGCATTGATGCGTCAAGTGGTAGTTACTTCCATTGACGAAGCCTTCTTTCAGTTGTAGTATGGTTTATATTGAAGACCCGTCTAATTCAAACGAGCGTTCCGCATCCACAGGACAGGAGGCAAAAGTATGCCCGCAATCATATCGGCAAGGATACGCTTGTGGTAATTGCGTGCCAGTCGGCGCTTGGGCAGCCATAACGGAGGATGGAGGTAAATAGATATGAGTGCTCCGGACACCTTCATGGATCTCGTTAGAACAATTCTTGTCATGTCACTTTCCGGCAGTGTGCTCACGTTGACCTTTATGCTGATCAGACCTCTTATACGCCATCGCATTCCCAAAGCCGCCCAGCACGCTCTCTGGTTTGTGGTTCTCGCGGCTTTCTTGATTCCTGTATCCAAGATTGTTGTTCTTCCTGCCACAGGAACCAATATCACACTGACCCAGATTCATTCTGTCATTGGACACAAGATCCCATCCGCCGCTGAAGAAGCAAGCCACACCAGTTTGGTTCCTGTCGACGCAACAGGTGTTATCAATACCTATGATGTTTCTTCCCTTGCGGAGAAACCTGATCTGTTCACCAAAGTCAATACTGGCTTCATGGTTGTTTACCCCTTTGGGGTCATGGTTCAACTTCTATACAATCTCGTCGGGTACGCCTATTTCAGAGGCAAAATCCGGTTTCGCAAAGTTGTTAGCCTATCGAACCCCGATACTCTCGCCGGACTGTGCGCCGGCAAGCACCCACCGCGCCTGTACCTCTGTCCTCTAGCCGCAACTCCCATGCTGGTCGGACTGTTCCGGCCTAGGATCATCCTCCCCGACCGGGAATACACCAATTATCAGTTGAGAAACATCCTGCTGCACGAACTGGCGCACCAGCGCAGACGGGATGTCTTCGGCAAATGGCTGACAATGCTGGCCTGTTCCCTGCACTGGTTCAATCCCATAGTCTGGTTGGCCCGACGCGAAATCAGCCGCGCCTGCGAACTCGCTTGTGATGTCTCCGTTATTCGCCATTTTGGTGTCAGTGAAAGAAAAATTTATGGCGATACCTTGATTGCCATGGCCGACAAGGTCACGGCTTCTAAGGCAGTTCTTGCCACAACCTTGTGCGAGGAAAGAAAATCTCTGCAGGAACGGTTGTTGTCCATCATGAAATACAAAGCGCCTAAGGGTTCCGATCTTATGGCTTCCGCCATGATTCTCATGATATCGATTGGGGCGGCCTGCCTGCTGGGGGCCTCCTCCGGGCGTGCCCTAGCTGCGCCGGAAAGCGCGGCAATACCGGATAGCCGCACTGAAATCATTGATGTCTCAACCACATATACCATCAGTTACAAAATGAATTTTGGGTACCCTGCTATTGAACCACAAACGAAAACAAAGGGCGAGGCTCTTAACCTGAGCAATATTTTCCCCGAACGCGACAACATGGACTTCATGGGTTGGATCGCGGACGGCAGAAACTTCCAGCCAGGTGACGTATTTGACATTGACGCAAATATCACCTTGCACGCGGACTGGCAATCCAGAATCATCTTTGACCCGAACGGGGGCACAGGCGCTCCCGATTCTATCTACAGATCATACACCCTTGAACCAACCACACTGCCCGACATAAAACCTACACGTCCCGGCTTCACTTTCCTGGGTTGGGCCAACGACCCCGGTGCCTCGGAACCGGATTATCTGCCCGGCGGCAACTACGATAGGCTCATTGCCAGACACGTTACAATATATGCTGTTTGGGTACAATGACTATAGACAAACCTGATTGGGGGAATGCTGTCACGATCTCCGGGCAATTTCTCCAATCAACCCATCCGGCCCTTTCTCAATCAAGGCCGCAATAACCTCCGTCTCACTCAACGTATGCTCAAGATGATCCCGGGCCCCCGTGACGGAAATCAAACTGTAGCGATCGGCCGCAAGCTCGTCCACCACAAGGCCGAGAGGCGTCTTGCGGTTGACCGTCAAACAGATGCTGCGCATAAGACCCCGCCGAAGCAGCAGCTCTTTTTTACGGCAAAGGGTTTTCAGAAAGATCAGGCGGGCTTTCTTCAATTCATCGCCGCAGCCGATCCAAAGAAAAATCCCCAGCACAATCAACATAATCGGTTCCGGGAAAGCCAACGGATACACAAGCAAACTCAGGCCCAGGATCACGAAAGCCACCCCCGTCCACCGTCCCAGCCAGGCCAAAGCCCGGGTCACCCGAACGAACCCAAACACCCCGGCCAATTGCGCCCGCACAACACGCCCGCCGTCTAAAGGCAGTATAGGCAGACAGTTAAACCCGGCAAGCCAGAGGTTAACTTTGGCCCACTCCAAAGCCCAATCGCCACTCACCCAGCCCTGCCAACGCAAAACCTGCAACACCAAAAAACAGAAAAAATTAAAAGCAGGCCCCGCCAAGGCAATAACACTTTCTTCCCAGCGCTTCCCCTCGAAGTCTCCTTCCATGATGGCCGAACCCCCATACGGGTAGAGCTCCACCGACTGGGTCACAGCCCCAAAACTGCGCGCCGCCAAAACATGGGCTGTTTCATGCATAAGCACCAGTCCGAACACTGCCAAGATCTCCATGAGCCTGCCGCCAAGCAATCCCAAAGGCAGCAGCACCCAAAACGTCGGGTGAATCCGCACGGTTGTTCCCGCGATGCGCCAAGAAAAGAGTTTTGGGAATTTCATGGCTCAGGCAGCCTCCCCTTGCAGCAAATACAACAAAGGATCCACAGCTTTGCCGTTTTTGCGCAGTTCCAGATAGATCCACGGATTGCGATGGCTGGCTGAAGTCCCCACAGTGCCAAGGACGCCGCCTTTCTGTACAGGATCCCCTTTGACGACCCAGATATCTCCCAGATTGGCAACAAGGGTTTCCCAGCCATCGTCAAGCTTGACGCGAACAAAATGGCCCATCGCCTCATCCGTCCCCACTTCCATAACCACGCCGGTACCCGGGGAATAGACCGTGGTTCCGAGAGAACTGCCGATACAAACCCCTTGGTTTGTTTTGCCCTGATCGTTTTTGGCCTTGAAAGCCACTTTCACCGCTCCGGCTACAGGCGGATAAAAAACCCGTGACTGAGCATCCACAGGCAAAGCGTCGCCGCCGGTCAACCCCAACGCGTCAGAAATCATGTTGCTGATAACAGGATAAGAGTCGTTGCCCATACCCGCCTGATACGCGTTATAGACCGTTTGCGAAAGCTTATCGGCTCCATAGGAGCTAAACAAAACCAACAGGAAAAAGACCGCCGCGATCGCAACACGCCGCTGACTTCCCGTCCATTTCAGCAGATTCAGATTGGAACGACTTCCTTTACGGGAATCCCGTTTATAAGAGAATCCCGTATTGCGGCTGTTCCTGTTATAGCCGCCGAAACCGCCAAAACCGCCGAAGCCGCCACTCTTGCCGCTCCTGCGGGCCCCGCCATATCCGCCGTAATTGTCGCCGGCGGTGCGGCTGCCGCCGTTTTTAATTTCATCATGGGGGCGGGTCAGCTCTTGGGCAGCCCTTTCCCATTCCCAGTCATCCCACTTGTCCAGAGGATTCATCGCCTGTCCACCCTCTTTAACAGCCAACCCCGTAGCTGATCAGGATTTCCGCTTGACGGATGTTAAATGTATATGAGGTTGGATCTGTTTATAGACTGTCAGGAAAATTTTATTCTGTGTGTTTTCTCCTCTTCTCTAGGGATTGTATACAGGTGACAATATAAATAATCAGGGCGATGACAGGCGGAATCCAGGGAGGAGCTTTCGGAAAATCCATGATCTGATAGACGAATACTGTGGAAGAATCTCTGTCCCGGATGCGAAAAGGTGTGTCAATCAGCAGATTGACGCCGATGCCCTGGGGAAAAAGAGGGTCGGAAGACGAATCCTCTTGAGGGGACGATTGATCAGGCGATGGCACCCCAGGGAACTGTACCGGACTGCGCTCCCCCTGCCTCTGCCCCTGCCCCAATCCCTGTCCCAATCCCTGCTCCTGCCCCAATCCCTGTCCCTGTCCCATCGCCTGCCCCATCGCCTGCCCCGGGTTTCGCCAGGCTGTTTCAAAAAGGGCCGGCATCTGGCTTTCCGTAAAAAATGAGTGTTTGACGGCCATAGCGGAAAGAGCGTCAAGAAACACAACAAGAAAATACGCGTAGGGAATATTACAGTTGATGATATTAAAAATAACACCAGAAGAAGGCCCCACGTCCTGGTGGGTCAAATCAGTGACCAAACTGAGACTCAACCTCAAAGGGGAGAGCGGATACTCCAGAGGATTCTGATCAACAAGCGCTCTTCTCGGCATTGCCCATCGCTTCCCTTGCTATAGTCATTTCATCTTTGTGTTTCAGTATATGCGTATATTTCATTGTGTGTTTGATGATTCGGTGGACTAGTACTCCGCCAAGCCAAAATCACTTAATGTCTTGCGGCGTCTTTCGACACGCTGCTTCATAAGATCCTCCTAGAAGACACCCGGTATTCGTCGTCGGTTCTTCCTTGCATCGTGTCTAAATACTTGCAATCCATTTAAGTGATTTGGACTTGGCGGAGTACTAATATCTGATAAAAGTAAAACCCTCAACTTCCCGCTCCGCCTCTCGAAAAACCTCCGCCACCTTCTCCGCGCAAGGGCCGACCTTTCGCGCGCTGTTCTCATAGCCAAGCCAGAGGATCGTAGTTGGCAGTTTTATCCACCCGGTCAGGCAATCCCACAAGGCGTCAAGGTTTTTGCCATAATAACCCGGCAGCGCCAACCTTTCCATTAACAACTGATGCAATTCATCAATACTGGCAAATTCTTCGCTTCTCAGAATAACGATATTGCTCATATATCCTCCGGCTTTATCACGATAAACGTCGCGTAATGATCTGTCGTCCCATAAATCAGTCCATCGTTGGAATAGAGGATCCTGTCGCTCCCTCTGAATCCCGATGTATAATTGATATCCGCTTCATACCAGATTCTTCCTGGCGCCGCGGGCAGAGCACCTTCAGCGTTTCTGTATATGTCTCCCCCAATACTCTTTCCCGGCGCCACCTCCGCCAGATTCCCCTCGGAAGCAACCCAGCCCGCGGCTGTTGCTTGGGCTTTGGTTATATAATTGGCGGGAAGCCGTCCGTTCTGCCGTATATACTCCGCAACATCGTCGAAGCTGTTCAGAATATCAATACGCTCATTCTCCGGCGCATCAATTGTCTGATCAAACAAACCCGGGAGCCATAAGCACAAGGCGATAATACCCACAACCGCCAGCAGCGCCAGAATATATTTCTTGTTCATCGGACATGCCTCCCAAAACACTCATAGATTTTCGACGTATCCGTTACTAAGGATACAACAAATCCGAGAGCGTTATCAAGTGCCCCTGAGAAAACAGTAATTCAGCCATCTTTTTAGCTAAAACGAAAACGACAACCCCTAAAATTAAGAGTTGTCAATTGGTGTACTATGGTGGAGGTAAGCGGAATCGAACCGCTGGCCTCCAGAGTGCGATTCTGGCGCTCTCCCAGCTGAGCTATACCCCCATGTCGTGAATCTGTTTGGAACTTGTACCAGTCTATCATATGTTTGCAGTTTTGACAACCTGCTCTTTGTACCTGGGGTGCATATTTAAAAGTGCATGAAGAGATAACAAACAACAAGGTGAAAAAAGTTCGCGGGCTTTTGGAGTCTCCCGCTCACCAAACCCTACCTCGGGACTGTTACGAGCCCACATAATATCCATCTCCATTCACCATTCGGTTGCGGGAAAACCCCGCAGTGGATATTTCTATTTATTTTTTGTCGCTTCCTGCACTTTTAAAATATTCACCTTTGTACCTGTTTTTGCTCTGGGACATCTTATCAATCACATAAAGGATAAAGGCTAAGACCGGAGGCGCCCAAGCAGGTACAGTCTTAAAACAGGCGAGAAGATAATGAAACCATGTTGAGGCCCGCGGATTTTCCTTTTCAAAATCGCCGCTGATAGCCAGATAAATATCAAGTCCGGGAGTCGGAAAAATGTCTTCCACATTAGGATTTTCAGGAAGTCCATCGTGAGAGACCTCCGGAATTGCCTTTCTTTTGATCATAAGATCATACACTACATCAATAATGACAATGACATAAAAACTGGATGATACATGTATTGTGAGCAAAGGAAGCAGCAGTATTCCAACAGGTGTTTCTGTGGTGTTGCGGGCGCCAACGTTTTCACCAGAAACCAGCCGCGAAGCAAATTCCAGATAAAAGCATAAAGGCAGACGAACATCTTTCCTATGATAGGCAAACAGATCATAAGCATAACAGTCCATTTTGGGATCAATAACAGGGTATCCCGCAGGGCAGATGAGGGCCATAAAGAGTGAATCCTTTCTCTCAGTTTGATCAAAATCAAAGGGGCGCTTCTTGATCCTAATCCTCAAGAATCGGGATTAATGCGCTCTGAAGACGCCGTATACACCGAGGATTGTGCCATGATTATTGTATGCTTGAAGCAATCAGTCTGCCTTGCCTAACAACTGAGTTTTTTGTTGAATTATTTGTTATTTTGTTATACAATTCGAATGAGTTAAGTCGTTCGCAACGGAGGCAAGAAATTGCGTGCAGCCAAGAACCCACACACACACAAGACTCCCTCTATATCAGACAATCCCCCTTCAAAAAAGCTAATCCTGATCGGCCATTACAACCTGGCCAATTATCTGACCTTGCTCGGTCTGCTCTTTTCCCTGGCAAGCTGCTGCTTCGCTTTGATGGGAACCCTCAAAACCGCTGTTGTCTGCCTCATGATCGCCGGTATCTGCGATTTGTTCGATGGTTTCGTTGCCCGAAAAATCACGCGCACCGACGCCGCCAAAGCTTTTGGTGTACAATTGGACACGGTGGCCGACGTTGTTAGCTTCGGCATGACTCCCATTATCATAGCTTTCGCCACAGTCAGCGCGGCGTGGTACGCTCTCATCATCTACGGATTCTACATCCTTTGCGCCGTCATCAGACTCGCTTATTACAACACCACGGCGCCGGATCCTGCCAACCCCGACCCTTCGAACCCCGATCACCCGATCCCCGAGCCACCGCCCCCCCCGAACCCAAGACCTGCTTCCCACTACCGCGGTTTGCCGGTAACCTATATCGCCCTAATCCTACCTGTGGTTCTGCTCTTTGCCGCTGAATGGGCGAGCCTGAGCGCCCTCGCCGCTGTCGGCGTTCTCTACGTCCTCAATATCGGCATTCCCAAACCCAAAGGCGTCTGGTACGCGATCTTCCCCGCTTTGGCGGTTCTGCTCATCCTCATATGGTGTCTGCGATGATTCATGACAGGAAAACGGGCGTCACCGCGCCGGAGATCGTCTATCAAAATAGCCTCATGGGCTTTCTATACAACACCACCCTAGGGGGCCTCTGCGTCCTGTTTCTGCGTTTGCCCCTGGTCAGCAAACTTTATGGCCTCGGCCAAAGAACCCGGCGTTCCCGGAACAGAATCGCCTCCTTCATAGCCGCCTATAACATTGACATGAGGGATTACCCGTCCGGATACAACAGTTTTAACGACTTTATCACCAGAAAACGCACCCGCGAGACCATTGACCAGAACCCCAACCACCTTATCGCGCCGGCGGACAGCTGTATGTCGGCCTACCCCATCAACCCCGGCGCGACGCTGACCGTAAAAAACAAACTTTACACCCTGGCCCGCTTTCTCCGCGACGACACCCTGGCCCAGACGTACACAGGCGGCGTCTGTCTGGTTTTCCGCCTGAGAGTTTACGACGACCATCGGTTCTGCTTCGTTGACGACAGCCTTCTGGAAAGCCGCAAACACGTCAGAGGTTTCCTGGACTCCGTCAACACCAACGCCACCGGTCGCTTTACCTTGTCCTCGAATGCCCGCGACGTCTCCGTCTGGCAAACCGCCCGTTTCGGCCGGATCGTCTGGGCGGAAGTGGGCGCCATGCTGGTAGGCCGTATCATCCAGACCCACACCGGCGCGCCGGCCCGCAAAGGTGACGAAAAAGGCTACTTCGAATTTGGCGGTTCCAGCATCGTGCTTCTGCTAAAACAAGACGCCGCCATCATCGACCCAGACATCCTGGCCCACTCAGTCCAAGGGATCGAAACCAAAGTCACCCGGGGCGAAAAGATCGGAGAAAGCTATGTTTAAACGCCTGAACATCTACCTGAAAGAAATGCTGCCGCCCATCAAACTCTCCGCCGTTTCCGTCGTCCTCTTTTTCGAGATCTATTTCCTGATCATCCTGATCACCGACGTAGGCATGTTTCACATCGGCATCCAGGAAATCATCGGCTGCTACACTGTCGCTGCCTTCCTATTAAGCCTGCGCATAGCTGACGATTTCAAAGACTATAAAACCGACAGAATTCTGTTCCCCGACAGACCTCTGCCCTCCGGCCGCGTTAAGAAAACCGATCTGGCCATTCTGCTGATTGCCATCAACACCGTCGCCATCCCCCTCAACATTCTCTTTATGAACAATCTTCTGTTCTACGCCGGGCTGATGATCTACGGCACACTCATGTCCGTATGGTTTTTTGCCCGGTCCAAAATCCAAAAGAGCTTGCCTATGGCTTTGCTCACCCATAATCCTGTGGACGTCATTATCAACATCTACATTATCTCTTTCACCTGCCTCAAATACGGCCTGCCCCTCTTAACCCTGAACAACGTGCTCATCGCCCTCACCCTCTACTGGCCGGCCCTCATCTGGGAAATTGCCCGCAAAACCCGCGCGCCCAAGGACGAAACCGCCTATACCACCTACTCCAAACTCTACGGCTACAAAAAAATTACCGCCATCATTCTCATCATCCTCACCCTTGACCTCATTACCAGCGCCAAATTAATGTACGAACTGTGGAGCTGGGGTCTCATCGCCGTGGTCGCGGCCTACCTGTGGTTTGTGGCCCAATGCGTGAAATACATGAAAAATCCGGAGCGCTTCAAGTTGGTCAGCCGCGTCGAAATCTACGAACTGATTACCGAAACCCCTGTCGTCCTGATTGAAATGGCCCTTATTGCCACAAGGTGGATGCTATGAACCATACAGAATGGACCGTGCTCGACAACAGCAACATCGTGGAAAGCTACCCCGGCCTAACCCTGCCCCTGACCCATGCCTTCATCCGCATCGCTTATGAAGGCGTCTTCCGGGGTTTGGTCGGGACCATCCTAAAAAATGACGTCGTCCTGGACAAATACAGCGATATTTTTGCTAATATGATCGCAGACTATCAGGGTCGGGTCTATTATCGCATCAACAATTGGTACTCCCTGATTGACTTTCTTCCTTTCTCACGCAAAATCATTCCGATCTGGCAAGACATGATGGGAGTCCAAAACACCGACATCTATCTGGGCATCCGTCACAAATTCACCCTGCGGCAAAAAGCCGCCATGAACGGACGCATACTGAAGCTCGCCCTCAGCGTTCCCCGGGAAATGGATCGCCTCAACCGTGACTTTCAAGCCGTGCAAAACACCTTTGCGGAAACCTATCAAGAAACCATGACCAACGAAGAACTGCTGGCTCTTTTCCAAGAAATCAAGGACACCGTCTTAACCCGATGGTCCGTTACCCTGGCCAACGACATGTACGCCTTCATCTGGACGGGGCTGCTCAAACGCCGGCTGGCGCGCCAAGGGTCGGACGTCACCCAAAGCATAGCCGGCATCACGGCGTTGGAAAGCCTGAAACCCCTGACAAAACTCCTGGACATCGCCCAACACTATGCCGCCGCGAATTCCGCGGAAACCGGCGCCGAAGCAGCATCTCCCGAACCCACTCTTTCGGACACCGCCGAGGTGCGCGAATACCTGGCCCTGTACGGAGACCGTTGCCCCGGCGAACTTAAACTGGAAACCGTCACATACCGGGAAGACCCCTCACTCCTTGAGGCCAAAATCCGCGAATACGCCGCCGACCCAGCCAAGCTTGATCAGATCGTTGACGGCTTACGCCGCCAAGAAACCCTGCCTCTGCGCAACAGTTTTATCGCCAAAAGAGCGCGTCTGGGTATCAAAAACCGCGAAATCTCCCGTCTTAACCGCAGTCGCATTTATGGCATGGTACGGCGGATCTTCCTGACGATCGGAGCCAACCTCCATCGGGACGGCTGCCTCGATGCGCCCACAGATGTCTTCTATCTCACGGTAGGGGAAATTGCCGCTTGGGATAATCCCGGCGGCGGCGCCGAAGACTTCAAGGGAATCATCGCCCAACGCCGCGAGGAATACACGTCTTATGCCCGCCTACCGACGCAGCCGCGCCTCGTCTTCCGCGGCGGAGAACTGCTTGAGAGCAAAATAACCCCCGACTGGACAGGAATCTTTCAGGGTGTCGGCGCCTCTTTTGGCAACGTCACAGCGGCGGCGGTGGTTCTTGAATCCCCCCATGACAATGTGGATGTCAAAGGCAAAATCATTGTCACCAAGACCACTGACCCGGGCTGGGTCTTTTTGCTGACTATGGCCGCCGGTATTGTGGCGGAGAAAGGCTCCCTGTTATCCCATACAGCTATCGTCTCCCGCGAGCTCAAAATCCCCGCCGTGGTGGCGGTCACCCGCTCAACCTCTGTTATTCAGACAGGAGATCTGCTTAGCATTGATGGCGGGAGTGGGGAAGTTAGGCTTCTCAAAGAGGCTTAGGCCTCTTTGAGAAGCAGGGGTTAGGGGTTAGGGGTTAGGGGTTAGGGGTTAGGGGTTAGGGGTGGTAGGGAATTTTTAAATTCCCTTTTGTTTGAAGGAGAATGAGAGCGTGATAGAGTTTATACTGTTATCGGTACAATTTATTGGACATATCTATTTCCTCATTCTACCTTGTATTATTGGGGCCATTCTCAATATGGTCTTTGTCAAGCTGCCGGTGTTGCCATCTTGGCGAGTTCCTATGGACGGCGGCAAAACCCTGCGGGACGGTAACCGCCTTTTTGGCGATAATAAGACTTGGAAAGGGTTTTTCGGCATGATTGTGCTGACCGCCTTTGCCGCTTTGTTGGTTTGGCACGGTGCGTTTCCATACAGTTTCCTTTGCGGCGCGTGGCTGGGTCTGGCCTATGTCCTGTTTGAGTTGCCGAACAGTTTTGTCAAACGCCGTCTGAATTTGCCCCCGGGCCAAAGCGGCGGCGCGGTCCAAACCTTTTTTGACCAGGCGGACAGCGTTATCGGCTACCTGCTGTTTCTGCCGTTGATCTATCCTTTATCCTGGCAGGAAGCCTTGGGGGTCTTTGTCATCGCCACAGCCACCCATTATCTTTTCAACATCATATTGTTCCATATGAAACTTAGAGGACAGAAGGGCTAAATGAATGTACAGATTTGATGACCTTATCAGCGTTGCAGACAGGCCGACGCTGATCGGCAGCAAAGCCGAAAACCTGATTCGCTTGCGAGAAGGCGGGTTTAACGTTCCCGGAGGTTTCGTCGTTACAACAGCAGAGCTGGGGGGCCTCTCCGGCACCGCGCCGCTTAACACCTTCACCACCGAGACCTTGGGGGCATACATCGATGAAAACACCGCCTACGCCGTGCGCAGCAGCGGCGTCGGTGAAGACCTGGCTGACTTATCCTTTGCCGGGCAATATGATTCCTATCTCAATGTCAAAGGCACCGCTAGCGTGTATGAAGCCACCCTGAAATGTGCCCAATCGATTCATAATGACCGTTTAGCGGCCTACGCACAAAGCCGGGGCATCAACGATATCAGCCAATACCCTATGGCGGTCATCATACAAACCATGGTTGACAGCGACAAATCCGGCGTCGCCTTTTCCATCGACAGCGTTAACGGCAAGGATAAAGAAATCCTCATCGAAGCTGTGAGGGGCCTGGGCGACCAACTGGTCAGCGGGCAAGTCACCCCGGATAGCTATGGGTATCATTGGTACGACGACATCTTGACATCATACCAAGGCGGGGTTCTGACAGAAGCGGAAGTCAAAGCCGTCGCCGCCGTCGTTCTTGATATCCAGGTATTCTACGGGTTCCCGGTGGATGTGGAATGGGCCATAGCTGACGGCAGTATCTTTATTCTGCAAAGCCGCCCCATCACAACCATCAGCACCAGGGCCATCCCCCAAGAGTGGACGACGGCGGATTTTCGCGACGGCGGTGTCTCCGCCGCGGCCTGTAAACCCCTGATGGCCTCCTTGTACGGTCTCGTCTTCAACGCTTCCTTTCTCGATTCCCTGAAAACCATCAAACTGCTGCCGACGGCGTACCAGGAATCCATCTACGAGGTGTTTTTTGCGCGTCCTTATTGGCGTTTGACCTTGGAAAAAGAATGCTTCGCCCGATTGCCTGGGTTTGTCGAACGCGAAATCGATGAGGATATGGGGGTCGTTCCTACCTACACCGGCGACGGCGTCGTCACCCCGACCACGCCTCGCACCCTCTGGCGCGGCTTACTCACCCTCAGGGCCATCAGCCGCCATATCAAAATTATGGGCGACAAAGCCGCTGTCCGTCGGCAGGAACTGCTGCAGCGACTCACCACCATCGGCAGCTTGGACTTAACCGGCCGGTCCGCAACGGATCTGCACAAGTTATGGATTCGCTTCGTCCGCGACGACTACTATACATCCGAATACACATATTTTGGCTATATTTTCTGCAATATGATTCTGTCCACCCTCTTCAAAGATAAAATCAAAAAACATCTCCCGGCCGGCGAAATCACCAACCTGATGATTGGCTTGACCGACCTGTCTCACATGCGCCCGATCTGCCGGATGTGGGACATAAGCCGCCGAATCCACATTGATGAAACCTTGGAAGAAGATCATGGCAGCAAAACAGTCGGTTCCGGAACCAACAGCAGCAAAGCCCACGACAAAGAACTTGCTTATCCCGGGGAAGCATTCGCTGATTTCCTATCAGATTACGGCTATCACTCCCAGCATGAGCTGGACGTCTCCTACCCCAATTGGGACGAACAGCCCCAGGTGGTTCTCGCTATGATCCACGACTTTGCCGCATTGCCCGATGACCGCGATCCCAAGGCCCTGACTGAGAGACAGCACCAGAAATATCTTGCCGCCAAATCCCGCGTACCCCGCCATCTGCACAAGGATATCAGTCAACTACGGGATTTTCTTTGGTGGCGCGAGGAGTTCCGCGACATTTCCACACGCTCCTATTATCATATCCGCCGTCTGTCTCTAGCTTTAGGACAAGCGTGGGCAGCAGCAGGCGTCCTAGAAGAGGCGGATGATATATTCTATTTGACTGTAGACGATATCACCGCTCTTCCAGACGTCACAAACAAATTCCCTTCTGGCGCGTCCCCTGATGTTAAAACCAAACTGACGAAAAACAAACAATACTACGCCTCTTTCATCAACTTCAGCAACCCCAACGAAATCGGCAACAAACACACGACGGCAGCGATGAGTAAGGCCCGGATGACGTCAGCCGGAGAAACCCCTATCCTTCATGGTGTTCCCTGCAGCGGCGAAACCGTCACAGCGACAGCCCGGGTTATTCAAGACATCCACGACGCCCACCGGCTCGAACCAGGCAACATCCTTGTCACCAAGTGCACCGATCCCGCCTGGACGGCTGTTTTCAGCAAGATCAGCGGCGTTATCACCGAAACCGGCGGCATGCTTTCCCACGCGGCTGTGGTGTCACGGGAATACGGCCTCCCTTGCATCCTGGTTGTCCACAACGCCACCGAAGTTATTCGGGACGGCGATGTTATCACAATGGATTGCCGAACCGGAGACGTGTTTATATCCGCTCAAATCAATCACACGTGCAGGATCACCCGGGCGATGGAAAAATAGACAATCAGCGACGTTCCGTCAATAATCGTCGAAATCAGAGGCGCTGCCAAGATAGCGGGATCGATTCTAAGTTTTTTGGCAACGATGGGCAGAATACACCCGGCGCTTTTGGCGAGAATAATCGTGCAGAACAGACTGAGCGTCACGGTTAGAGACATAACCGCGTCTTTGCCGTTCATGAGATAGATGCGGGCAAAATTCACCAGACCCAAAGCGAGGCCACAGATCGCGCCGACCCGCACTTCCCGCCAAATCACCTTGAGGATATCCCTGATTTGGATTTCTCCCAAGGCCATACCGCGAATAATCAGTGTAGAAGACTGGGATCCCGCGTTGCCGCCGGTACCCATCAGCATCGGAATAAAAGCGATGAGGGCGGGCAGAACCGCGATGGAGTCCTCAAAGTGTGAGATAATAGACCCCGTAAACGTCGCGGAAAGCATCAGCACCATAAGCCAAACAATGCGGTTGCCGGCCAATTTAAAGATTTTGGTTTTTAAGTAGGGTTCGTAGGAGGGATTCAGCGCGGCCATTCTTTCAAAGTCCTCAGTGTTCTCTTCCTCAATGACCTTGACCACGTCGTCCACTGTGACAATGCCGACAAGCCGCTGCTCTTTGTCAACCACCGGCAAAGAAAGTAAGCTGTATTTCTTAAACAAATCGGCAATCAGTTCCTGGTCGTCAGTGGTATGGGCCAGAATCAGATTGGCGTCCATAATATCGCCAATACGGTCCTGGGGTCTAGCCAGCAGCAACGCCTTGGCTGAAATCACACCGACCAGCAGCCTGTCACGCCGAATGACAAAACATGTGTAGATGGTCTCCTTATTGATACCTGTCGCCCTGATGGTATCAAAAGCCTCCCGGACGGAAGCGTCCTCTCTCAAGGCGATATACTCCGTGGTCATAATGCTGCCGGCTGAATCCTCAGGATATTGCAGCAACTGGTTGATCAGCTGTCTTTTATCGTCATAAATATTTTTGAGAACACGCTCGACTACGTTCGCCGGCATTTCCTCAATAAAATCAACCGCATCGTCAACAAACAACTCATTAATGATTTTGCCGATCTCGTTGTCCGTTAAAGCGCCCACAATAATCTGTTGCTTCTCCGGCACTATGTATGAGAAAACATCGGCGGCCATACTCTTCGGCAGCAACCGAAAAATCTGGATCGTCTTCTCCTTATCCAGCTCCTCAAAAATCTCGGCAATATCCACAGTATTCATCTTCGCGATGACATCATGCAGCTTCACCAAGTTAATGGGGTTTTCATTCATAAGCGCCAAAATTGTTTCATTCATGAAATCACCTGATCTATTATATGGGAATCCGAGCAAGGGGAAATTGAGCAAAACTCCAATTACACCCTATCCACTTACCATTGTATCATTTTCGCGCCAAATCAACAGTAAGTTCCATGTATCCGCAAAAAAGTATAACACATATGGCAGGCGGGGACAATTCAACTTAGTTGAAAGGGTGCATATTTTACGCATATTTTATAAGTGCAGGAAGCAACAAAAAAATAAATAGAAATATCTCCTGCGGGATTCTCCCGCAACCGAATGGTGAATGGAGATGGATATTATGTGGGCTCGTAACAGTCCCGAGGTAGGGTTTGGTGAGCGGGAGACTCCAAAAGCCCGCGAACTTTTTTCGCCTTTTGAGGTTGCGTCAGGCAGAGAGGCGCTTGGATTCTCCCGCTCACCAAACCCTACCTCGTGCCTCATTGAACTGTATACATATGCCCCATGAATACCCCCGAATAGCAGATTTTTTGGAGCAATTACAAGACTGTTCCATTCTTGAGATTGTATGAGCAGTCTCTTTATTCATGCCAACAGCGTAGTGAGAATTATATATTGAATATCCTTATTCGGAACCCTAGAAAGTATATTGACAAGCAATTATAATATAATTATAATATAATTATGGAAGACATAAGATTTGAGTGGGACGAAAATAAAAATCGCATTAATCAATCCAAGCATAAAGTATCGTTTGAGGAAGCAAAAACAGTATTTTATGACATGGAAGCTATAGTCATTGATGACCCCGAGCATGCCGAGGAGGAAGAAAGATTTATTATTTTAGGGCTGAGCAAGGAAGCCAAACTTTTGGTGGTCTGTCATTGCTATAGAGAAACTGAAACGGTAATTCGCATTATTTCAGCAAGAAGAGCAACGAGGTCAGAGTCAACGCAGTATAGCAAAATGAGGTGAAATTATGAGAGAAGAATATGACTTTTCAAATGGCAAAAAAAATCCATATGTCAAAGGGGTCAAAAAGCAAATTACTATCAATATTGACAGCGATACGATAGATTATTTCAAAAATCAGTCTGAATCTTGCGGTATCCCATATCAGACCCTTATTAATCTTTATCTTTCTGACTGTGTTACTCAAAAGAAACAAATACAGACAAGCTGGGAATAGGCGGAGATGGGAAGTGAGTGGGCAACGGCGCACCCATTTCGTTCCGTTTGGTGACGGTTCCCGTCGTAGGCGACTACGAGGAGGCCTGCTGTATTGAGCACGGTATCTCTCAATACCTCGGCAGAGATCACCTGGTTCATCTGGGACGGGGGACGCGATGGTGGGGGAAGTGAAGCACCGGGGGCAAGGGGCTGAAAAACCTGCGGGAGCCAATACGCACAAATGGCCACATTGACACGATCATGGAAGGTGCCCTTAAAATAGAATGGCTTGCCCCTATGTCGCTCCCGCCCCCCCGGTACGCGCTTGCAGGAATATGTCAAGCGCCCGGTGATCGGCGAGGCGCGTTTGTCAACAATTATGATGGCGCCTGCTTCTGCCTCACAACCAATACAATCCCATCATCACTCATTTTCCCGCCGGTGCGCTTGACCGCCTCTTCCACAATAGCATTCGCCAGATTCTGCGATGCCTCCTCCTCAGATTCCTCCAAATACTTCTCAATCCAATTCTCGCTTCCACTGAGCCGCCGGCAGGCGTCAACAACCCCGTCCGACGCCAGAACCAGCACATCTGAACGGAACGGCCGCTCAATCAGCGGCGCCTCTACCTCATTAAAAACTCCCACCGGCAAACTCGACGTCCGCAGAACCTCCACATGATTGCCGCGCTTGATATAGCTGGGCGGCGTCCCCACCTTAAAAAGTTTCAGAGCGCTCTTCCCCAGATCCACCACAGCCATATCCAGCGTAACAAAACTCTCCTCCGGCGACCGCAACACAAAAATCGCGTTCAGAGCCTTCAGTGCTCCCGCCGGATCAAACCCTGTACCCAGCAACTGCTCTAAGATACTAAGAGCCAAATTGCTCAACTTCGCCGCTTCTTCCCCCGTGCCCATACCGTCACAAACGACAAAAACGATTTTATCCTCACCGATACCGAGGGTTATATACGCGTCGCCGCTAACCTCCTCCCCCGCCGGCATAAACGACGCCACCCCAAAATCGATCTTGCTCATATGCCGGCGCTTCCAAGACTGCACCGGACTCTGGGCGCGATGATTAAACAACTCCTGAGCCACACTGTGGATAACCTGAGACACACTCTTATACTGACTGGCCAAATCCTGTTTACTCGCCTTAGCATTCATCTTCCAAACCTGGCGTTCCATCTCCTGAGCCACAATGAAATCAGCCGCCAGTTCCATCCTGTCAAGACGCACACAGTGAGAACCGGCACAATTCCTTATTTTCGCATCAATCTTGCCAGTCCCTGATCCATTGCCATCCGCACCAGATCCTCCGCTACCCCCCTCGGGCCCCCGGCCGCCCGCGCCGGCCCCCCAGCCATCCGGCTCCACTGCCAAGACGCCATCCTCATCGGCCAGAATTTTTGTTTCCGCCGCCTCCAACACATCTAAGAAAAACTGATAGGTACGATAATACTCCTTATCCCAGCACCGGTTCACCGAGGGACAACCATAACAGACCTTCTCTGCCAGCACATTCATCATCTCCGTCAACTCCGGCTCCCTCGCCTCCGCTTCCTCGCCGGCAGCCTGCATCCCCCAGGCCACCTCCTCAAACATATTGGCCAAAGTCTTAACCTTATTCACCGTCGTCTCAATCTGCGGCATCATGTACTCCTTCAAAGACATTCCCACAGACCCCCGCGGCGCCAAAAACAAATAAGCCAAAGCAGCCGTCAGCGCCGATAAACTGTAATCAGCCAAACTTCCCACATTAAGCGCGTAACCGCCAATCAAACTCATAACAAAAAAAGCCAGCACAATCCCCAGCCGCCCCAAAAAACCAAATATCGCACAACCCCAGCCCAAAAGGCCAAAAACCCCGGCATACCCAAAACTCAACATCAACCGGCTCACTTGCACCGGCAAGCCACCCATATACACACTCTCTGTACCGGCCAAACCGGCCCCAGCCGTTTCCGGCGCCATTGTTCCCATTAACACGCCCAGCAGAATTCCCGCTCCCGCAGCCGCGCCCGACCCACGAAACTCCGCCAGCAGCATCACCACCACACCAAGAAACACCATTTGGGCACTAATCCCAAACATCTGTACACCACTCAATCCCATTACCGCCACAGCGCTCACAGTCAGCACAGAAACTTCAAAACGGAGTCCCTTCCAGTTGCTCAACCGACGCGCCTGAGTTTCCTCCTGCCCTCCGCTCTTCTCCTTCCGTTTCTTTCTGAGCCAAGCACCAACAGCAGGAATATCCGTCGTTCCCGGCCTAATATCCGCGCCTTTGACCAGAACCCCTTGCCAATTGGTCGGAATGCACAGCCACTGCAACGCCACCGCAAAACCGGCCGCCAACACCCCGAACAAAACCGCCCCACCAAACTGCTCCGCTCCCACCGGAAAACCCCGCCACCCCCACACAGCGCCGCAGCTCAGCAATCCGGCCCAGAAAGCGGCATGATATCCCTTAAAAATTTTCGTCCCCACCAAAACCTTAGCCAACACCACCAAAGCCATAATCAACAAAAAAGACGACTTCACCCCCCAAGGCGCCCCGCTGAAAAGGATCCCCATGGCAACACCAGCAAAAGCCGGCCAAAAGCGGCTGCCCATTTTAATAAAAACAACCATAGCGGCCAGACCCCAAACCGGCAGCCCCGCCAGCCCGGCTTGAGCCAACACACAGCCCAAACCAAGCATACCCAAAGACCCTAAGAGCCCTTTCGCCCACTTGGCGCGCATCGTTTCCACCATAGCCCACTCCACCAAGAATCCCCCCCTTTTCAATGGACAATGGACAATGGACAATGGACAATTATTAATGATTCTTCGCTTAGGTTTAATTCGTTATGAAGAAAATCTTCTCTCCTTGTGGCATGAGGATCCACGCTAGATACATGAGCACAACCTTGTCCCCATTATCCATTGTCCATTGTCCATTGTCTCAATTGTCCATTGTCTCAATTGTCCATTGCATTATAGCCTGTCCCAGGGCGAATCCTTGTCAAAACACAGAAGTGCTATTTGGGCGAAAAAAAAGGCTCTTAGACGATCCGCGCAGGATCTCCAAGAACACCCTTCAGGATAACAGATAAGCCGCTCTATCTGTTATATTTTTCCAATTATACTACCTGTCCTTCTTAGGCGCAACAACATATTCGCCTTTCCGCACCAACCCAAGCTTATCACGAGCCAGTTGCTCAATATAATCAGGTGTGTTCAAAAGCTCAATTTCCTTACGAAAGGAATCGTTCTGGGCAATAAGATCCGTCTTCTGCCGGGTTAACTCCTGAATACGGGCATTCAGATCCCGCTCAGTTTTATTCAGCTGAACGGACCAAGTGATTACCAACACCAAAAAGACAAAGGTCACGACAACGTACAGCGGACTCATTTTCCGCCCTTTTTTACGCCCTTGACGCTTTGGAGATATTTTGTTTTTCATAGTAATCACCCCAATCCCTATTGATTGCCATCGCGAACGCGATGCTTGCCGATCCAATCATAGCTGAGAACCGACCGTAGACCGCTTCACTCAGCGAATTGATAGCCGATAGAAATAAGTTAAGACTCCTGCTGCTATGATTGTATAATATATAAATGAAAACGCAGCGTACTATTCATGGTTAGTCCAAGGGTTACTCTTTAATACTACAATAAGGAACTAGATATTTCCAGGCTTTTTTAAATAATCTATTTGAATAAAAACTCTCTATATCCTCTCCACCTGCTGTTTCTCTCTTTTATGATGTCTGCTCATCCCCATCGCCCTCTTCCCCGACCTCCTCTCACGCTGAAAATACTGCTAACTTTCCTTTTATATCTTTTAATATATTATTATTTCTCTTTTTATTCTCATGCTGTTTGTGCTTTTCTTTCTATTCTTGCTTCCGTTTGCGCCTGGAGCGCTCAGTTTTTAGCGTGTCCACAGAACGGCGCGCAGAAAGCGCGATCGCTTCCAGAATCCTGTAAATCAACAGCCCCATCCATCGCAGGATCCCGTAAGGTATCGCCAGCAAAGCGCGGCAAAGGCGGTTCACCACCCCGAACCATCCCTTTACCTGATAGGACAGCGTGCCCCCAACCTGTTGGGACAAACCAAAAAAACCGGCAAAAAACCTCTTAGCGCTGCGGCTCAGCACCGCTAAATAGAGAGCCAGACCGGTCAGGCTGGCCAGAAAGAGGTAGAACCGCAATTCCAGATAATTCGCTTTGCGGAAAACGAACACCAGAATCCCCAGAACGACCATAGAAAAAAGCACATCACCAATAAAAGTCGCCGTCCGGCGCCAGCGGCTCCCTCTTCTCATCATCCTATAAAAATCAAACAACAGTCCGGAAAAGGCTCCGCTAAGCAGCAAAAGCCCCATCACCATTAGATCGGCTTTCACTTAAACAATCTCTCCATAATCTTTTTCCTGCGAACATGGGCAGCCATATAGCTTAAAACACGAATCGCGCCTTCAATCTCCACTTGAGATTGCTCCAGATTAAGATTTTTTACGCCCAGTTCCTCTCCGCTGATAACAAGGGTTCCTTCCAGCGTCTCCAAATGGATCTCCTTCTCGTCAAAAGACTTAACGCTGCCCACACCCGTCACTTTCAACGTGTGGCGACCGATCATCGTCAAAGTATGCTTCGACGCCCCTAACCCCGGCTTCAGCCCACTTCTCTGTTCAATCATGCTCCAACCCTCCTACCCAGCACGCAAATGTTTCATCGTACTAGAATATTCGCCAGGAGCTGGAATTAGACATGAATAGCAATGGACAATTGTCCATTGTCAATTGTCCATTGCCTCAACCCTGTCCTGCAACACTTCATACAATGTGTCTGCCTGTTCAGCCCTGACATTGGCCGGCGTCTCAAGCACTTTTACTTCCAGAACACGATTTTTCATATTGATGGTAATGATATCACCAGGGTTAACCTGAGCCGACGGCTTGACCAAACGATGGTTCAGACTAACTTTTTCGCCGTCGCACACATCCTTAGCCACCGTTCGCCGCTTGATGAGCCTCGAAACCTTTAAATATTTGTCCAGACGCATCCTGTCTCCCCCTACCGGATTGTTCGGTCGTTCGTATTTCGAATTTTCCCGAAAAAAAACCGGGATTAATCCCGGTTTTTTTTGCGAGCCGCTTATTGGTTGACAGCGTCTCTGAGATCCTTGCCAGGTTTGAATTTCGGCACTTTGCAGGCAGGAATTTTCATGGGTTCGTTGTTCTGAGGGTTGCGTCCCATGCGCTCTTTTCTGTCGGCAACTTCAAAATTGCCAAACCCAAGCAACGCAACCTTCTCTCCGTCTGCTAACGTTTCCCGGATGACCTCGAAAACTGAAACAACCAGTTTATCAGCATCCTTTTTCGTGATATCAGCCTTCTCGGCTACCGCGGCGACCAGTTCTGCTTTATTCAACAGCAGTCCCTCCTATAAAATTATAGTAACAATTTTGTCCTATATTCGCTAAACATGGCTATTCTCCTGCTAAATCGCTCCAAGAAAATCGAAAACACCTTCATTTTCTGAGTTTTATAATATTCCAAACCTCATTTAGCTCTTCTATCGACTTATTTTCGATATTTTCCCCTAATGCTCCTATTGTTTCCATCATGTCTGTGAAGCGTTTCCGGAATTTCTTTGTGCTCTTTCTCAAGCTGTCTTCGGGATCAACACCGATAAAACGCGAAACATTGACCAAAGAAAAAAGCATATCCCCCATTTCATCGACCCGATCCTGTTGGGAACCTTGGGCAACGGCCTGCTCCAATTCGGCCAGTTCCTCATAAACTTTAGCCCAGGGGCCGGTTTTGTCCGGCCAGTCAAATCCCCATTGTGACGCTTTTCTTTGGGTTGCTTCCGCATACATCAGAGCCGGCAACCCTTTCGGTGTTTGCAAGTAAGCCGGGTCTGATCCTGTCTCAGAATACTCTTTCTCTTGCAGTTTAATCTGTTCCCAAGCTTTATTCACATCGTGAACACCGAAACCATCCTTCCCGGGCTTGGCTTCAGCCGCCTCAAAAACATGGGGATGACGGCGAAGCATTTTTTCGTTGAGATTATCGATGATGTCCTCTAGAGTAAACTCACCTTCTTCTTCAGCCATTTGAGCATGAAAAACGACCTGCAGTAACAAGTCTCCCAATTCTTCCCGTAAATTATACATGTTTGACTCATCAATTGCCTGTAAAACCTCGTATGTCTCTTCCAAAAGATATTTTTTTAAGGAAAAATGTGTCTGCTCACGATCCCAAGGACAACCTTCCTCGGATCGCAGGCGCGCCATAATTTTTTTGAGTTTGGTCAAACCGGAAAATTGGTCGAGATCATGATTTATGTCCATTGGACCAGCTCCTTACCACAAAGAACTGCCGGACAACTATCCGGCAGTTCCAAAGCGCTTCCTAAAATTGAGCTCTTCAGCGCCAAAACATCGAATATGAGACAAAAAAGAGTGCTACTGCTCCATTTGCTTCGCCAAGAACCCTGCGGCTGTTTCCACCAGCTTTGCTTCCAATTCGCCCATTTTTGTGTTGGGATCCTTAGACATAAGTATGACTACGCCTATGGGGTCTCCTTCAGTAATAATCGGAGCGATGACTTGGCTGACCATGCGGCCCTTTTCGTCACCTTCAGACAGAACGCTGCCGTCAGATGTAAATATCGTCTTGCGTTCATCCATAGCTCTTTCAGCTTCGGCACTCAAGGTTTTGTTCAGAAAATCCTTCTTAGAGGCACCAGAAACCGCGATGATGACGTCTCTGTCCGCAATACAAGCAATATGGCCGGTTGTTTCAAAAAGAGAATCGGCATATTCTTTCGCGTAGTCACCCAATTCGCCGATGGGCGAATACTTTTTCAGGATAACTTCCCCTTCTCTGTCTACAAAGATTTCTAGAGGATCTCCTTCACGGATACGCAAAGTCCTACGGATCTCTTTAGGGATAACGACGCGACCTAAATCATCAATTCGTCTGACTATTCCCGTTGCTTTCATTATCTCCCTCCTTTTCCTTGACAACTAAATTCAGTGTTAGTATATATCCGATTTGGGTTTGTTATTCATATTTTTCCACCTCGCAAGATAATTGCCAGTCCAAAAAACCGACAGCGCTAAACCGTTGCGAGGAAACAAACATCAGCAAATCACCCCATTCACCTTCCTGGCCCTAATCCTTATCTCTGTCTCAGTCTCTGTCTCTGTCTCAGTCTCTGTCTCAATCCCTATCTCTGTCTCTCTTCTGCCGCCATTTCAATCTTTCAGATACTCATATCCCTTTGCGTAATCGATTTTGGCTCCTTCAAGCAACTGCCTGTAAACCGTATCATATTTGACGCTCTTGGCTTCATCCAACATATAGGTTTCCATCGTGGAACGAAACTCTTCAAAATCCTCTGCGGTTTTCCCAGGTTTGTGCTCCAAGGTTTCAATAATATGGAAGCCGTAGGTCGTCTGTATCGGCTCAGACCGTTCGCCGGGGTTTAGGCTGAAAGCCGCGTCCTCAAATTCCGCTACCATTTGACCGCGCGTAATGTCCTCATATTTGCCGCCGTTGCTTATTGATCCCGGATCCTGAGATTTTTCTTCTACCAAAGCGGCAAAACCTTCCCCGGCTTTCAACCGGGCAATCACTTCTTTCGCTTCTTCTTCTGTATTCACAAGAATATGACGCGCCGTTACTTTCTCACCAAGTTCATTGGCGAATGCCGGGTTTTCCAGATTATCTACAAAAAACTGCCTGACCTCTTCTTCTGTTACATTTATATCTCTGGTAACATATTCGAAATGTGTCAGGCACCGTACCATTTGTTGCTCCGTCAAACCATTGATGTCAAGATACATTTGGAACCATTCCGGATCATTGTTCTTGCTGTTCTCGATGTCCGCCAACACTTCCGGTATTTCACTTTCCCATTTCTGCATTTCCATATCTGCCCGGGCAATCTCCGCCATAATCATGTTCCCTGCGATAAACTTCCTCAGACTGCGTCTCATATCATCACTATCAAACTCGTATCCCATATCCACGTAGTACGGTTCAGCCGCCGCATAATTCTCATTAAGAGCCGAAACCGCAAGTTTTACGCCATCAATCTTGACGAAATAACCGGACCCGCAGCCGGAAAGCAGAAACCCACAACACAAGAGAACCAATGAACCCAAACCCCACAGCTTCACCCTCATTGCTTTTCTTCTCACCTCCTTACCTCAAAACCCATCTGGCTTTCATTAGGCGTCTCCAACAGCTTTCGCATAATTATAACAGTTTCTGGCAAAAAAAGCAATTCTTCTTGCGTCCCGAAAGAACAACACGTATTCTATCCCAACCCTTCAACGCGAAGGCGCGTAAGTAGTTTTTGCAGCTCGAAGAGAATGTTTTTCTCCTGTGAAAGAATATTCGTCCTCTCCTTCAGTTTATTCTTCTCTTTTGTGTTCACTTTCAATTCCAATGAGGATGCGTTCGCCGCTATCGAGATGGCATACGGCGACTCAGAGGTGATCCTGAGGAATTGTTCGCCGCTAAATCCCGGATCGGCGCAAAAACGAATGCTGAAGATGTCGTGGTTTTGTTCGATTTGATCAATTTTTAGCTGCTTCATCAACAATTTGATGCGAACAACGCAGAAAAGGTTTTCAACGACAGCCGGGGGCGTGCCAAACCTGTCTACCAGCTCTTCCCACATAGCGTCAATTTCTTCTTCGTTGGCGATGCCTAAGATGCGCTGATAAAGGTTCGCTTTGATCTGCCGGTCAGGAACGAATTCGTCAGGCAGCAGAGCCTGTATATTGATGTCAATCGCGGGCACAATTTCTTCTTCATCATGTTGGCCCATGGTTTTTTCGTCGCCGAGGCGCCGCAGTTTTTCTACTTCTTGCTGCAGCATCTGGGTGTACATGCTAAACCCTACGGCTGCCATATGCCCATGCTGTTCGCCGCCGATCAGATTGCCAGCGCCTCTGATTTCCAGATCACGCATAGCAATCTTGTAACCGGCGCCCAGCTCTGTGAATTCGCGGATTGTGCGCAGGCGGGTTTCGGCTTCTTCTGTGAGAACTTTTTGGGGCGCGTAAAGAAAATAGGCGTATGCTTTGCGGTCGGATCGACCAATACGGCCGCGCAGCTGATAGAGTTGGTTCAAACCGAAACAATCGGCTTCGTCCACAATCAGTGTATTCACATTGGCTATATCCAGACCTGTTTCGATGATTGTTGTACAAACCAGAACGTCTTTTTCTTTGTTGATGAAAGACAGCATCTCTTTTTCCAGCTGGACCTCGGGCATACGGCCGTGAACCATGCATAAGCGCGCTTCCGGCACAAGTCTGCTGAGATAGGCTGTGATTTTTTCCAGGCCTTCAATGCGGTTGTAGACATAATAAACCTGGCCGTTTCGCTGCATTTCGCGCTGTATCGCTCCGCGAATCAGCTCGGGGGAGTATTCGGCGATGTAAGTCTGAACCGGGTAACGGTGCTCCGGCGGCGTGCTGATAATGCTCATATCCCGGAGCCCCACAAGGGACATATGAAGCGTACGTGGAATCGGCGTCGCCGACAAGGTTAGGACGTCGACGTTCTTTCTTAGCGATTTGATTTTTTCCTTTTGCTCAACACCGAATCGCTGTTCTTCATCAACGACAAGAAGGCCCAGATCTTTGTATTTGACGCTTTCGGAAATCAGGCGGTGGGTACCCACCACCACATCCACAGTCCCGCCGCGCAACCCCCGAATAGCGGCATTTTGTTCTTTGACGGAACGCAGGCGGCACAGCATATCCACTGTGACAGGATAGTTTTTGAACCTTTCCTGAAAAGTCGTAAAATGCTGTTGAGCTAAGATTGTCGTCGGCACCAGCACGGCCACTTGCTTGCCACTGGCTACAGCTTTAAACACAGCCCGCATGGCCACTTCGGTCTTGCCGTAACCCACATCGCCACATAGCAAACGATCCATCGGCTGGTTTTTCATCATATCCTTCTTGATTTCCTGGATGCAGCGGCGTTGATCCGGCGTTTCATCATATTCGAACTGATCCTCAAATTCTTGCTGCCAAGTGTCATCAGGAGGGAACGCGAACCCTTTGATTTTTTCTCGTTCAGCATAAAGGGCCAGCAAATCGATGGCGAGTTCGCGTATGGCTGACTTGGCCCGGCTCTTCGCTTTCTGCCAATCGCTTCCCCCCATTTTGTTCAAACGGGGACGGGCCTCGGCCTCGGCTCCCAGGTATCTTTGCAGAAGTTCCACTTGATAGACCGGTACATAAAGCCGGTCTTCCCCCGCGTATTGAAGGCTGAAATATTCTCTGGCCACCCCTTCAAACTCGATTTTTTCCAATCCGATAAACTTGCCGACCCCATGATGGGCGTGGACAAGATAATCACCGGGCTGGAGGTTGCCCAGAGGCATGTTCTTATCGGACTCAAACCCTTTTTCCGACCGCGCCGCCAGGGCTTGCACCCGTCTAGCGGCGGTACGTCTTTCTTTGCGGTCCCGTTGGTAAATCTCTAGTTCGCTGAACACAACCAGCTTGCTCTCAGGCAGCGCAAACCCGTTCTCCAGAGAAAAAGGCGCGACAAAAACCCGCCCCGGCGTCAATGCGCGTTCAGGAGGCAACGTGTCAGCAGACGTCCCCCTTTCCCGCAGTGCCTGCAACAGCCGTTCCGCGTATTCCTCTGAACCCGCGCACAAAAGCACGCTGTAACCCTGTTGAAGCCAACGCTCCAAATCGTCCAGGAATTGCGTCGTTTTCAGATAGGGAGCGAGACCCTTGACCGGCACAGGCAAATGATAGCGCGGCGTCAGGGCAAGGATGCTATGTTCCAGAGAAGACAGACCGTTTAGAGCAAACCTTTTTGCGGCTTCAACAGCCTCCTCGAAGCGGCAATACATCGCCTCCCCATCCACAAAGGCTTCGCCTCGCTCAAGGTCAGCCATAAAATCCCGTTGCCGCTGTTTATGCAAAAAAACGACCTGATCTTTCATTTTGTGGGGTTCGTCAAAAACGACTCGGGCTTGCGCCGGCAAATAATCCAGCAACGTCACAAAGGGCTCGTTCAGCAGCATCAAATAGGGGTAGACGCTTTCGTCAATAACGCCCCCGTCCAAGCGTTCTTCCAGACGCTTCACCCGGTTGTCCAATCTTCGGCAGGCTTCTTCACTCCCCATATTCTCCAGACGCCCACGGGTTTTTTGCGCCTGAACCCGCGCCGTCCAGCGGATGGTCTCAATCTCTCCCCGGCTCAGGATAATCTCCGCCACTGGCGACACAGTCACCGCGCTGAGGTTAACCAATGACTTTTGCGTTTCCAGATCGAAAGTGCGGATAGAGTCGATCTCATCATCAAAAAATTCCAAACGCGTCGGCGGCGCCGCCAACGGAACAATATCACAAATGCCGCCCCGAACCGCGAAGGAACCCGGTTCTTCCGCCATTTTTTCCCGCCGGTAGCCCATGCGCACCAGTTCGCGGATCAAAGTGTCTGGCGGGTATGTTTGACCGGTTTGCAGCACCAGACAGCTTGCTTGCCGTCGTTGAGGGGAGACAAGTTTTTGGACGAGAGCTTGCACGGGCAAGACAACCAGTGGCAATTGACAATTGACAGTTGACAATTGACAATTGTTTATTTGCGCGGCGTCTGGCTGTGGTCTTTCTGGCTGCGAAGTCTGTTCTGCCTGAGACAACGGTTCAGGCGACATCAAAGATTGCTCCAGATATTGGGTCAGCACGTCGAGAACCCGGCAGCGTCCTTCGGCGTTGGGCCTGGTGTGGCTAACGATGTCGAGATCCATCCATTCGTTGGGTTGAAACAAATAAACTGGCCGTTCCGGCAGCCAGGACTGCAGGTCTTCCAACCATTTTCTTGCCTGTTCCTCACCGTAGGTGACGATGAACCCGGGATGGCTGTGCAGCCAGCGAGCCGTCCAAGCTGTTTTTTGACTCCCGGATATCTGATAAACGCTTTGCGGGTTCAGACCTTTTGTCAAAGCTGCTTCGGCTTGAGCCAGTCCAAGACCATTGTCCAAATAATCATTAAGTATGCCCATAGTGTTCCTATTGAAAATAGTTGTGATTATGTTCCCTCGATAAATCTCCCATGCATCTGCTGCACAAACTGTAGGCTACGTTCCCCCGGATCTCTACGTCTTTGGCGTTGGATAAAGCGTGTTCGTCCAGTTCGCCAATAATGGCGTCGCAACAATGGCACACTTTCAGCATGTACATAAGTTTCGCTCCTTTGGGAAGGAATTCTCTATTGCCGAATACCGGCATGATATCTATCAGCATGAAATCGTCGTCCAATTGTACTGCTGCTTGTCAATTATTAATTGTCAATTGCTAATAGATTATCCGATTAACCAAGAGCTTATACCGCTGTTGCAGACTTATTGTTTGGGTCTTCCATATTATGACACAGGATCAGATGGATCGCAATCTTTTTCCTGATCCATTTCGGAGAAAACAAGTCTGCTGATAACAGAGTGCGCCCTCGCACTCCGACCCATGGCCGCTATTTCTTGATGCCGCGAAGCACAAGGCCCGCCACCGCCAAAAAAGCCACAACAAACGCGCACAGCAGACCCAAAGCGAAAGCAAAATGCGCTGTTGAAAATGTGTAGAAATCCTCCGCCGAGTGACCAAATTGCATAAACCCTAGAAGTTGGAGTCCCGTTGACAGGCTGTTCAAGTTGGCTGTCGTGCCATAGGCTTCCATGGAAAACCGACAAACAGCAAGCCATGAAATCATCTTAGAAGGGCCATCCAGAACAAATATCATTCCGGAAAACAGCAGTTGCGGCATCAGGAGCAGGGGCGCCGCCGTCATGGCTCTGTCGGCGTTTTTGAACAGGCTTGACACGAAAAGACCCATTGAGGAGGCCGCCAGCGCCGTTAAAAATGTGGTCAGCAGCAGTTCGGGATAGGCCCCGAAAAGAACCCCTTCATCCGGCTTACCAACAGTGACAACAAACACCGTCGTCAGCAGAAAAGCCTGTACCAGACAAATCAGCCCCATGACTAGAGTCTTGGAGAAGAGATAGGAATCAAGTCTCAGACCGGTCATGTATTCCCGTTTCAGAATAATCCGCTCTTTGCAGATTTCCTGAATGGAATTGAGGATCCCAATCCAAAAGGCGGAACAGGCCATAGCGAACAAAAGGCTTTTCGTCATTTCATACTGGGTAAATTGCTTGTCATTGGCCACAAGGGCAATCAACAACGCCAACACAGGGGCTTGAACAAGCAGCAAGATTAAACGAACGCGGTCATTTAACATGATATGCATGTGTCGTCTGCTCAGCACGGCCACTTGCTTGAGTCGTCCATGCCTTTTCGATTGTTTGGGAATTTCTGCTGTTGCCAGCCCTCTGTCGTTTTCACTAAGTTGCCGGGCGAAAAGATATTGGCTCGAATAAACCTGCGGATTGTCCGCAATCAGATTATAGACGTCGACAACATCGTCGATAGCAAAAAATTCCAGCGCTTCCTCATAGGTTCCACAAAAGCAAAGGTGACCGCCCGTGCCCATGAACACGATTTTATCGCACATCCGCAAATTCAAAGTGCTGTGGGTGACAAAAACCACAGTTTTGCCGCTTTCCGCCATGGTTTTGAGGGTTTTAATCAAATTGCGCTCTGTACCGGGGTCAAGACCGGAGGTTGGTTCATCCAAAAAGAAAAGTGTCGGATCGGCCAACAGCTCTACAGCAATGCTGGCGCGTTTTTTCTGTCCGCCGCTAAGATTTTTGATTAATTTGTCTTTATGAGCAGTCAATTCAACATTATCAAGAACACGGGCGATAATCTGCTGCCGTTCGCTTTCAATAACATCCTTAGGCAACCGCAATTTTGCCGCGTAATACAGCATGTTTTTCACCGTCAGATTATCGAACACAATGTCCTGCTGCGGTACATAACCAATGATGTTTTTCAAAGCGCTGAAATTCCCATAGAGATCCATACCGTTGATAGCAACTCTGCCCTCTGTGGGCAAACTGTAGCCGCTGATACAGTTCATCAAAGTGGATTTACCCGCGCCGGAACCGCCGATGATAGCCACCAGTTCGCAAGGCTTGATGTTCAGCGTCACGTTGCTGCAGATGGTTTTGCGGTTCTTGCCAACCCTTTGGGAGACTTTGAAAGCATCCACCCGGATACCTTTCTTAAAACAATGGTAGGAGATCTGGCCGTTGTTGAAAATGAGCTTCGAGTTCGTAATAAGAATTAAGTCTTTCTCGCGGAGCTGGTACGGGTGCACAATTCTTTTGCCATTAATCATGAGACCGTTGGTGCTGTGGAAATCCACAATGATGTATACGTCGCCTCTTTTGATGATTTTGGCGTGAATTTTCGAAACACTCACGTGATCAAGGACGATCGAGCAGGCGGGATCCCGCCCAATCGTGGTTTCTCCATGGTTGGTTATGTCAACGGTTTTCCACGCGGCGTCATGGCCGCTTTGGGAAAACACCAGCAGGACGCCGTCAACGGTGGTCTCTGCGCCATCGTCAATGCGAATAGAATCGCCGTCTTCCAGAACACGGCTCATAATGTTTTGTCCATTGAAAACCAACCCGTTGCGGCTGCCCAGATCCTCAATGACCCATTTGCCGTTAATCAGGCGGATTTGACCATGGGAACGAGATACATAGCCCGAGCGCAGTTGTATATCATTTCCCTCTCCCCGGCCAAAGGTCATAACACTTTTGGAGAAATCCGCCAAATCCATTTCGATGGGCTGGGCAGTGCCGTCGAAAATCATCAAATGCGCAACGTCAATAATGATTTTAGCCGCGGGTTTTTGGTATAACGTTGTTCGATTGATGTTGTCCTTGCTCACTGAATTTCACGACTCCTTTATCTTGTCACTGCCGTCTGTTTTCATGGAGTGAAGGCTGAGGTCTTCAGATTTATAGTAATAGATCCTGTCGCCGATGATATTAACGCTAAAGGAATCCTCATTGTTGAGTTCTTTCCAGCCGCTGCCGTCAACATTGATAACGCAAATGTTGCCGCCGTAACGATTGATGTAATAGATCTTGCCGTCCGCTACATTGATCTGATACGGGAGTTCGTCACAGACTTTTTTGCGGTCGCTGCCATCGATTTTCATTGAGTAGATTTTTTGCGCATCGTCAAGATTTAAATAATAGATCCTGCCGTCCGAAACAGTTAGACATGAGACAGGATCATCACTGAGTTTTATCAGATCGCTGCCGTCAGTTTTCATGGAATGCACGCCGCTCATAGCGTCGAAATAGATTCGTCCGTTGTCAATGTTGATTTCGCGCTCACCATAATCAAACAAGCTATATTCATAAAGCTTCACCATGCCGGTGCCGTCGGGTCGTAAAGAATAAATACCATCAGACGATACGCTGAAATAAATCCAGTCGTCAACCACAATCAAATTCGACACATATGCGTCAACGACTTTATAGATATGGCTCCCATCGGTTTTGATAGAATTGATCGAGTCAACGCCAAAATAATAAATCCAGTCCCCAACCACATTGATGTAGAACGCTGATTCATCAATCAATCTTTTCTTGTTGTCGCCGTTAGATCCCATCGTCCACAAACCATACTTGCTGTCATCTTGATTGAAATAATACACTTGGTCACCTTGAGCCGCGACGCGGCCCCCGCAAACAATATTGCCGGACGTGTTGCCAACAGTGTTCGGTACATAGACATCCGTTTTGTCAGAGAAGTTTTGGTCCTCTCCCTTGAACTCATCGCCGAAATCCAAGCCTCTGCCGAAGTCATTATTGGCGTCTTTGGCGTTTTGCATCACATTCAACAGAAAGATGACGCCGACACCGGCCAGGGCAATCAAGGCGACAATAACAGCCATAACGATAACCGTTTCTCTGCTGAACGCTTGCTTGCTTTTTCCCAATGTTCCGATTGAGCCATTATAACCTTGATTCGGATAGGCGGGGAAGTCTGCGTTTACGCCCCGAGCCCCCTGAACGCCTTGAACCCCTTGGGGTCTGCGTCCGGCAATGGTAGAATCGATATCAGGCACGACCTCCTCCACCAGCATAACGGCAGCCGGTTCGGCCAGAACCAGGGCCTCTGTTTGTTCTTTCGTCTGCTCATCCGCCTCCGGCAAACCACCCTTCACCACCTCAAGAGCATTTTTAAACGCAGCGGCCGTCTGAAAACGCGTGACCGGATCAAAGGCGCACGCTTGCAGAATCAACTGCGCCATCTGAGGGCTTGCTTCCACAGGCGCGGGAAGAGGTTCGCCATTGAATCTGCGCTCAATAGCGTTCTGTCGGTCACAATAGAGAATGCGCTGAGCGTGGGCGTCAATAAAAGGCAGTCTGTTGTTGTTAAGCAGCTTATACAGCACGAGTCCCAGCGAATAGAAGTCCACTGTAGCGTCGTATTGGGACGACATAATTTCCGGCGCCATATAGTTGTATGTCCCTTTAGCGGACATAGCGCTGCTGGTCTTTTCCAATTCGCGGGCAATGCCAAAATCCCCCACCTTAAAATCACCAAAAGGCGAAACAAAAATATTCTCCGGTTTAATATCGCGATGGATGATTTTGCGCCGGGAACAGAGTGCCAACGCGGCACAGACATCTTGTCCCAGCTTGGTAACCTCCGTCTCTGTCATTTTCCTCTTGGCGGTGTAGTCAACAAGGCTCGTTAGGAGTTCCATGCGAATAAAAATCCCCCAGCCTATTTTTCCGGTCTTTTCCACAACTTTGTAATCATCAACACTGACGATATTAGCCGCGCCTTTCATCGAAACCATGAACTTGATTTCGTTGACAAAATCGTTGACGATGCTGGCAAAATAAGAGCGCACAGAGGCCTCTTCCAGGCCTTCAGAGAACAAAACGTTAATCTCGGCGTCGTTCTGAGGAATCGAAATGGCCTTGACAGCGGCATAAGAAGTAAGTCCGTACTCCTCGCGCACAACCTTATAGACTTTTCCGTAAGTCCCTTCGCCGATCTGCTGAACCACTTCCCACTCAGGCCAAACGACACCCATAGCCTCAATGTCCATTTGCTTGCTCCTTATCCATTAAATAAATTCATCGCTCGCTCCGCTTCTCCCCGCAGCCATAGATCCAGCACCTGGAGCCCGACAATCACTGCCTCCTCGATCTCTTGCTTCTCCGCCTTTCCAAAGGGACTTAACACATGCCCCGCCACATCGTCATCCGTGGGACGCCCTACCCCGATTTTCAGCCGCCAATACTCTGTTGATCCCAAATGGGTCTGAATGGACTTAAGCCCATTATGTCCCCCCGCGCCTCCTTGAGCCCGCAAACGCAACTTCCCCAGGGGCAAATCAATATCATCATGCACCACCAGCAGATCTTCCGGGTCCAACTGGTAAAACCCAACCAACTCAGCCACAGCCATGCCACTCAGGTTCATATACGTCTGGGGCTTAAGCAGAAAGACTTTTTCGTTGTCAAATCTATCCTCAGCAAACTTACCGCGAAAACGCCCCTTATAGCTCAATCCCCGCGTCTTGCCCCATTGATCAAGCAAAAGGAACCCAACGTTATGACGGGTTTCCGCGTAATCAAGACCAGGATTCCCCAACCCAATAATTGCTTTCACCAAACCCCCCCCTATTCGCTGGTTCGATGTTCGATGTTCGTGGTTCGCTGTTCCTAACTCAATGAGAATTTCACCCCGTAATCATTGCAGCGCTCATCAGGTATTGCATATTTTTACCGATTACGGAATAGATTCACAATATGAACTCCCAATTACACTATCCCGAGGAGGCGCGAAAATGTTTGCCAGCCGTAAAATTTTATCCTTGCCCATTTTCTCACTTCAGGAAGGCCAGCGGGTCGGACATGTCCGTTCTCTTGTCATCAACCCCAACACCAAATCCATAGCCGCGCTGATGGTTGATCCCAAGGGATTTTTTCAGGACCAGCGCATCATTCCTTTCAACCGGGTTTCCAGCATTGGCGAAGACGCTATCACTGTAACCAGCGGCAATCAGGCGGAGAAAGCCGCGAATCTGCCGAACATTATGAGCTTGATCAAAGAACGCACTCTGGTTGTCGGGCTGCGCGTGGTCACCGATGCGGGCAAGACCTTGGGGCTGGTCGAAGAATTCTATGTCGATACCGAAACAGGCAACATCATGGAATTGGAAGTTTCCGGCGGTCGCATAGAAGGGTTCTTTTCTGGCCGTTTCCGCCTCAGGGTCGAAAACATCATGACCTTTGGCAAAGACGCCGTGGTCATCCGTCACGAAAACCTGGAAAAGCTTGTCGCCAACAAAGGTCTTAACGAAAACGCAAGAGAGTTGTGGCAAACCACTTCTGGCAAAGCTTCCAAGCTCAAAACCCGCCTGGTCAGCCATTTGCCCAAGAAGAAAAGCACAAACTCTCCAGGTACAGATTCTCCCAGCGAAGATCCCCAAGACACGAAAGAATAATCACTTTCGGCATACTCCCCATTGTCCATTGTCCATTGTCAATTGTCAATTGACAATGTTATCCTCTCTTTTGTTTCGCAAAAAGCTTACTGATAGACCGGTTCTCATTAACATGGAGAATCGCCTCACCCAGAAACGGCGCTACGGAAAGCACATGAATCTTCGCGTCAATAGCTTTTTGCGGCACCGGAATGGTGTTGGTCACCACAATCTCCTCAATGACAGAATTGTTCAGATTATTAACGGCGTTATCCGAAAAAACAGCATGGGTACAACAGGCAAAAACTCTGACAGCTCCCTTTTCTTTCAGTTTCGCGGCGGCCTGCACAATCGTCCCGCCTGTATCAATGATGTCGTCAATCATGATGACATTTTTGTTTTCCATATCTCCGATCACATGCATGACTTCTGAAACATTCGGTTCCGGACGCCGTTTATCCACTATAGCCAAGCTGGCGCCGATGAGCTCGGCGAAATTCCGGGCCCGGCCCACTCCGCCGATATCGGGAGAAACCACGCAAATGTTTTCCAACTTCTTCTTCATGAAATATTCCGCCAGAATCGGCGCCGCCGGAAGATGATCCAACGGAATATCAAAAAAACCCTGAATGGCCGGGGCGTGCAAATCCATCGTCACCACACGGTCAGCGCCGGCGATGGTAATAAGGTTGGCAATAAGTTTGGCGGTAATAGGCTCCCGGGCGCGCACCTTCCTCTCCTGACGCGCATATCCGTAATACGGCGCCACGGCCGTGATGCGGCTGGCTGACGCCCGGCTCAGAGCGTCGATCATGATCAGCAGTTCCATAACATTATCATTGGTCGGAGAACATGTGGGCTGGATTACAAAAACATCGGACCCCCTGACGCTTTCCGCGATTTCAATGCTCGTCTCCCCATCACCAAAACGCTTCACACTCGCCACACCCAGCTTGACGCCTAAATAATCGGCAATTTCCTGAGCCAACGCCGGGTTAGCGTTGCCGCTGAAAACCTTGAGTTCCTGAGACATAGCCGCGCCCTCCTATTTTCGTGTTTCCCAATTGCTGAAGACTTTCTGGTCGGCCCGTTCAACAGCCAGCGCTCCCTCCGGCACATCTCTGGTAACGGTGGATCCGGCGCCAATCACCGCGCCGGGTCCCACGGACACCGGTGCTACCAAATTGGCGTTGCTGCCGATAAAAGCGCGATCGCCGATAACCGTCTTATGCTTGTTGGTTCCGTCATAATTGCATGTAATCGTCCCGGCCCCCACATTCACATGCTCGCCGACCTCGGCGTCACCAATATAGGTCAGGTGGTTTGCCTTGGACTCACAGCCAAACACAGTATTTTTAATCTCGACAAAGTTGCCGATATGGGCGCGAGCCTCAAGAACGCAGCCTTTGCGCAAGCGGCTGAAAGGCCCGACAAGACAGCCTTCTCCGATTACAGCCTCTTCAGCCACGGAATAAGAGACAACACAACTCTCGCCGCATTGACAAGACATCATGGAGGTCTGGGGCCCAATCACCGAACCTTTTTTGATCGACGTATTCCCCCGCAGCCATGTATTGGGCAGCAACGTCACATCCGCCTCCAGCCGCACATCGGCGTCAATAAGAATGCTTCCGGGACAAACCATTTTAACGCCTTCCTTCATCCAACGCCGGCGGATCCTATCATAGAAAAACTCCTCAGCCGCGGCCAGCTGGCAATGATCGTTGATGCCCATAGCTTCTTGAGCGTCACGCATCTTGTAGCCTGCTACAAGCATATCCCGCTCCGACAGATAGCCAAAGACGTCCGTTAAGTAGTATTCCTTCTGGGCATTGTCCGGACGAATATGGGCCAAAGCCTGCCGGAGAGCATCTCCGTCGAAACAATAAGTCCCGGTGTTGATTTCTTTGATGCCGCGAACAAAGTCGTCTGCATCTTTTTCTTCAACGATACGTGTAATTGCGGAGACATCGCTATCCTTGTCGCGGACAATACGACCCAACCCGCTGGGATCTTCCATATGAGCAGTCAAAACAGTAGCCGCGGCCACTTCGCTCTTATGAACCGCCAAAAGCCCGCCCAATGTTTCCGGCGTGAGCAGCGGTTGATCGCCACTGACAACCATAACGGTACAGCCGGGCGGAATCAGAGGCAGCGCCTGCTGGACAGCGTGACCGGTTCCCCACTGTTCTTCTTGAACGACAACCTCACAAACGCCGGAGCTTAGCCAGGCTTCTTCCCCTTGGGCCAGATAGCTTTCAACTTGCTGCCGGCCATGACCGACAACGATACCTATCTTCGTGAACGGCAACGTTTCCAAGGTTGTGAGCACGTGGCCAAGCAGCGGTTTCCCGGACATGTTATGCATAACTTTTGTCACCGCCGATTTCATACGGGTGCCTTTTCCTGCTGCCAGAACCAGCGCCATTACTCCAGAAGTATCCATTGTCGTTATCCCTCCAGTCATTCTTTGTCCTATATTCCGGGCCATAATCGTCATCCTTCTCGCCATAACGCCTTATTCTCCCGCGCCAAAACAGATTCCTCCCTATTTTACGACGAAATAGAGAGGAAGACAAATTCGCCGTTCGTGATTCACTGATCGAGGTTTGTCATTTGTGATACAAACGCCTTTATTCCCGGAATGACCGCGCCCGCTGAAAGAGCTTTTCGGCGTTAGCCGAGGACAATCGAGCAACTTCCTCATAAGGAATATTCCTGATCTGAGCCAGTCGCTCAACAACATAATGCACATAAGCCGGCTCATTGCGCTGACCGCGATGGGGCTGCGGCGGCAGATACGGACAATCCGTTTCCACCAGAAAACGGTCCCCGGGCACGTGAGCCGCAACTTCAACAGCCCGCCGGGCGTCCGGGTACGTCAGGGGCCCGGAAAACGACAGAAAGAAACCTTGGTTCAGCAGCCCTTTGGCCATATCCCACGAGCCGGAATAGGAATGAAACACGCCGCCATGAACCGGCGGATGTTCCTTGACGACGCTGACCAGATCCCCATGGGCGTCCCGGTTATGGATGATAATTGGCAGACCGGCCGCGTTAGCCAGCTCAATTTGTTCTATGAAGGCTTTTTTCTGCACATCCCGCGGCGACAAGTCCCGGTAGTAATCGAGACCGATCTCCCCCCAGGCCACAACTTTAGCATGATTCGCCCATTGCGCCAGCTTGTCCCAGGTCGCGGTTGTACAGTCCTTGGCGTCGTGAGGATGGGCGCCGACAGAAGCATACATGAACTCATACCTCTCGGCCATTTCAATGGATCGGCGGCTGGTCGCTTCTGAATGACCAACGTTCAGCATCTTTCTTATGCCGGCTTCTTGCGCCCGGCGCAGAACTTCTGCCAAATCGGATTTGAAGCGTCTGTCGTCCAAGTGAGCGTGGGTGTCCCAGATAAGCAACGCCGCAGTGGTGTTGGTCTCGGTTTCCATAAAGGTGTCCCTCGTTTCTTTTGTTATGTTTCTTTTCAGTCCGTTTTCCTTCATTTACTCAACAATATGGTCGATTGTTTCTATGATGGCTTTCATCAAAGGTTCGCCAACACAGTTGGTTTCAGAAACCCTCATAATTTGCTAAATGAGCACTTCTCCAATTTTTCTGACAAGTCATCCAAACAGTTCCTTCAACTGGCCACCCTCACTTAACCTGTGCACCCGGCGGCAACGGCTGATCCAGACTCAGAACCTCCAGGCTTCCTTCATGGGACGCCGCCAAGATCATGCCCTGAGAGACTATCCCACGCAATTTGGCCGGTTTGAGATTGGCCACAAGGATGACAAGCCTGCCAACAAGATCCTCCGGTTCGTAGTGCCGGGCGATACCCGATACCACAACACGCTCCTCGTCACCCAGCTGGACGCTGAGTTTGAGCAGTTTATCGGTTTTGGGAACTCTTTCCGCGGCGAGAACCTTAACCACGCGCAAATCCACCTTGGCAAAGTCTTCTATATCAATCTCCGGATTGATGGCCGATTGGGCCGGGGAATTTTCCTGCGCTTCCGGCTGAGGCTGCGTCAGCCCCAGTTCTTGTGATTGCTCCCGAATCACATCTGCTCCGTTTCCTTGCCCCTCCCGTTCCGCCAGCACCTGATCAAGATCAATACGCGGAAAGAGGGGATCCCCCTTGTGCACACGTGTGCCGGGGCGAATCTGCCGCCATTTCTTCGCGTTCTCCCACGAATCAAATAACCCGGGATCACCCACATCGGGCAATTCAAACAACCGCAGCAATTTCACCGGAACACCCGGCATAAACGGCGCCGCCAGTACCCCGAGGATACGCGCGCATTCAACACACGTGTACAGCACCGTCTCCAATTCACCCCGCTGCTCAGGATCCCGCGCCAGCGCCCACGGCGCCGACGCGTCAACATAGCGGTTCGCCCAGCCAACCAGCTGCCAAAGGGCATCCAAAGCGCCCGCCCCGTCGCAGGAAAGAAGCTTCTCCTCAATGGCGTCGGCTGTTTCAGCCGCCAAAGCACGCAGCGCCTCCTGGGCTTCGCCCTCAAAACGGGGCGCCGGCACAATCCCTTCGCAATACCGTTCCACCATAGCCAATGTGCGCGAGAAAAAATTGCCGAAATCATTGGCCAAGTCGCTGTTAAAACGTTCCACCAGCGCTTCCTCGCCAAAGGTTCCATCCTGACCCGGAGGCATCTCTCTGAGCAAATAATAGCGAATGGCATCCGCGCCATAGCAGCGAATCAGTTCAAAAGTATCCGCAACATTGCCGCGGGACTTGGAAATCTTAGCGCCTTCTCGGTCAAGGAACCAACCGTGTCCAAAAACCTTCTTCGGCAAAGGCACACTGGCCGCCATCAGAATAATAGGCCAGATCACCGTGTGAAAACGAATAATGTCTTTGCCCACAAGATGCACGTCAGCCGGCCAGTACTGGGCATACAACGGACCATCGGGATAGCCCAGAGCCGAGATATAGTTCACCAGCGCGTCCAGCCAGACATAAACCACATGTTTTTCGTCGCCGGGCACCTTGATACCCCAACTGAGGCTTGTGCGGGAAACGCTTAGATCCTCCAGACCGCCCTCGATGAACTTAATCATTTCGTTGCGCCGGGACACAGGCTGGATGAAGTCCGGATTATCCTCAAGATGGCGCAACAGGCGCTCCTGGTATTTTGACAATCGGAAGAAATAACTCTCTTCTGTCAACCACGTCACCTCGCGGCCACAATCCTCGTTTGGGCAGCGGCCATCCACAAGTTTGCTCTCCGGCCAAAACGTCTCACAAGGGGTACAATACCAACCTTTATACTCCGATTTATAGATATCTCCCTGAGCCTGCAGCCGAACAAAGAGATCCTGCACCACCCGGTGGTGGCGGCTCTCCGTCGTGCGGATGAAATCATCATTGGCAATATCGAGTTCCCGCCAAAGTTTTTGGAAAGACGCCACAATACGGTCCACATAAGCCTGGGGGCTCACCCCTTTCGCCTCAGCCATCCGGACAATTTTCTGAGAATTCTCATCTGTCCCTGTCAAAAAATGAACATGATCGCCTTTCATGCGCCGGATCCTCGTCATAGCATCCGCCAGAATGGTCGTATATGCTGTGCCGATATGGGGGCTCGCGTTGGGATAGTAGATTGGCGTTGATATATAATAGTTCATGCCAAAAGTTCCTTTCTGTAGGAAGAATGGAGAGGGATCGTTATATTATACGCCAATATAGGCTGTACCCGCAAGGAAGCTCCGATAAGCCGATAAGCGGGTGCATATTTTTCATATTTTCAAAGTGCAGGAAGCGACAAAAAAATAAATAGAAATATCTACTGCGGTTCTCCCGCAATCTAATGGTGAATGGAGATGGATATTATGTGGGCTCGTAACAGTCCCGAGGTAGGGTTTGGTGAGCGGGAGACTCCAAAAGCCCGCGAATTTTTTTCGCCTTTTGAGGTTGCGTCAGGCAAAGAGGCGCTTGGATTCTCCCGCTCACCAAACCCTACCTCGTGCCTCATTGAACTGTATACATATGCCCCATGAATACCCCCGAATAGCAGATTTTTTGGAGCAATTAAAAGATTAATAACATCTGGTTGCCCGGTCTCGGTATTTCCAACACCGGCCTGAAATACAGAAAACAATTCTGGTGTAGGATGGTCAACACCCATTTCTTTTGAAATGTGTTTCTAACGACTAAAGTTGTGGCAATAGTTTTTTATGGTTCTTTGACTGTAATTTTGCTCAGCCATTGACTCCAAAACCATCCGAATGAGATCATCAAGTTTTAGTCATTTCTCATAAATGATTGCACCCCCATGTTATTAATGATTCAAGCATGGGGGATTGTGCTTTGGACTTCAACCTCAATATCCAAACTATGCCGATGTTTTCCTGAGAAGCCCCTTAATGACTGGCGTTCCCGAAAACATCAGCATAGTTTGGATATCGGTATAGAAGGAAAATCGGGGCGCTGCCCCGGACCCCCGAGGTTACGGCTTAAGGCATTGCCGGAATAGAAAACGGACAAACGGACAGCCACTAAGCTATCCGCATACCGAATAATGCCACAGTAAGCGCTCGAACCGCACCTCTGCGGTAGCTCCTATCCTCTTACTGTAATGCTATTCTTGCCACACTCTGGAGCCTTGTATTCGCTGGATTGATTATTGCATTTACACGAAACGCGGCACACCCCCCGGTTGGGCACTTTTCAGACTGGCTTTCTTGCGCAGATCCTTTTCTCCGGCCTTTGTGGAACAGGTACGTGCCCGCTACTTACTACTAAACCCCATTCGCTGTTTATGGTCTTGCTTCCATTCTCGTTGCGGCTATTGCCGCTGTTGTTATTGTTATCGGATATGCTGCTTCTCGTAACCAAGATACTCATCCATTTCTGCTTCGAGCTTCGAGCATGCTTTCTACGGCTCCGGCAGGTCTGATCTGTAACATAAATCTCATGCTGTAACAATGACGGCATTCGCAAAATGGCGACTCTCCCGGCAAGAGACTCTTGCGCAAGCAGTCATCCAATAACTGCCCGGCGCAGCCCCTTGGTCAATCTATATTGGACTCATTCGAATATCCAAGAGAGTTCTCTCTGGAAAAACCAAATTCGGGGGCACACAAAGAACGCATACGACCTCATTTCATCGAGGGCCGATACATAAGTTGGGGTGCGGAGTATCCAATCTGTCTTTAGCCAGACGAAGCCTCAGAGAAGCCCAAAAAATTCCGCGGGCTTTTGGATACTCCGCACCCCAACTTATGTATTGGCCCTCGCAGGACAGTAAGCGTCTGCCCTGCTCCGTTCTCCCCGGGCAGACCTGGCTGGGGGTCAGGTACCACCGGGGCTCATCTCCAAGCAAGAACCCTGGCCAAGAGATTGTTGATTGTTCGTAAAAATTATGTCAAAATAAAAGAGCTTATGATACTTGGAATTATACCGCGAACCGCGCACCAACCAATAGGGGGTTTTTGCCATGAATGATCCCTCGTCCATATCTTTGCCGGGACTGGCCGTCAAAAAACTCCGCCAGTTTGTCAGCGTCCTCAAAGAAGATTGGCGGCGCACGCTGCCGTTCCTGTTTATCATTATGGCAGCAGTCACAGCAGCCGTCATGATATTCCAAGGGGGAATCGCCGGCGCTCACCGGATTTCACAATGGCCGGAAAAAGGCGGATTCTTTGGTTTCATCAACAACCTTTGGCCATACGTCATCATCACACAAGATCACTATCTGGACACCTTCAAAGGACTGCAATTTCTACGCTTCTTTGGAACCACCCGCGAAACAGGAACCGCCTTCTTGGCTGTACCCCTGTATTTCATCTTTCCCGCCTTCCTGACCTACCTGATTATGAGAATCAAGGCCGGACGTCTGATCACCGGACTGCTCAAACTTCCCGTCAGACTTATTCGGTCTTTGACGGCTAAAGAACAGGGCTCCCAAAGTTATGGCGTCGCTATGGCCCTGTTGCTCAGTTTCCTGGTGCTAAACCCGCTGACAATTGTCATCCTGGCGCTCTGGTCACTCCTGTCGCTATCCAACCAAAAGGGCAGCGGTCTGATGTTCTTCTTCGCCGTAACAAAAACAGACTTAAACCGACTCAGAGGTCTGGGACACTTACAGACGCTGGTTACGGGCTCCGTCGGCGGCTTTGCCATCGGCATGCTAATCGCCGTCCCAGCGATTCTGTTCACCTGGTTCCTTTGCGATTACCGCATGTGGTCCCGAATCGTCTTCTTGCTGCTCCCGGCAGCGGCACTCTTCCTCGGGCCATTTATCAAACATTTGCTAAAAAAAGAAGGCTCAAAAGAAGGTGCGGCGGTATGAAAAAACAGCTCATCATGGTTTACATCACTCTCATATTAGCCATGATTGTCTCCCTCACAGGGTGCAATCAAAACGATACAAACAACGACCTCCCCGATAATGACGAACCCACCGACGCCTTCCACGACGGCAACTGGTGGACCCATGGCAGCAATTGGCTTGCCGGCGCCACAGCCGGTCTCGCAACAATCTTGGGCATATCCTTGGGCCTGACTTTTCGTGTAAGAAAACCTGCCGAAAGCGCGGAAGCCAACACCGCAACCAAAGAAAGTCCTGAATCCCTTCTTCCGGTGTTTGGGGAAGATACCAGCAAAGCAAAACGCCAGAAGCCCGACAAAGAGATTGACGCTCACAGAGGTCGTGATGAATCCGTCTCGGCAAGGCACCCCATTCAGAATCCAACCATGGAAACCTTTCCGCCCGATGACGAATCATCGGAGGATCCTATTTCTGATCCTCCTTAATCATAACCGCTCGATAAACCTCTCTCTTAGGAACATCCAACCGCCGGGCCGTTTCCCTCACAGCCTCTTTCGTCTCCATCCCGGCATCCGTAAGTTCCCGCCACAGGCGGCACATAAGATCCCCCTCTCCCCCTTCGTGGCTCAAACCCCGAGCCTCGAAACCCGTATCCCCCCTAACCCCTAACCCCTGACGCCTACCCCCTGTGGTTGCGCCTCCTTGGGGAGGCGCAACCACAACACTGCACTCCCCTCGCGGCGCCAGAGCTTTAAACTCCCCCAACAACGCCGTCAAAGTTCCCCGATGAACCTGCTGATGAATCTTTGTCAACTCCCGGCACACAGCGGCGTCCCGCTCCCCCAGAACCCCCGCCAAATCTCCCAGCGTCCGCACCAGCCTGTGGGGCGCCTCATAAAGCACAATCGTACACGCCAACTCTGCAAGACCAGACAAAGCTTCCCGCCGCTTCTTGTCGACCGGCAGAAACCCACCAAAAAAATATGTATCAGCTGCCAGCCCCGATGCCACCAAGGCTGTCACAACGGCGCTGGGGCCCGGTAACACATCAACGGCAATCCCCCGTTCCCGACAAGCTGCGATAAGCACGCCCCCGGGATCGGAGATCCCCGGTAACCCCGCATCCGAAACCAACGCAACCGACCCCCCCTGCACCAAACGCTCCACCAGGTCAACCGTCCTGCTCCGCTCATTATGCTCATGACAGCTGACCACAGGCGTCCGAATCTCATACCGGGACAACAGCTTGCGGGAGTGCCGCGTATCCTCGGCCGCAACCAGATCCACGCTCCGCAGAACATCAAGCACCCGCAAAGTCACATCGGCCAAATTGCCGATCGGCGTCGCGCATACATAAAGGGTCCCCGGCTCAATCTTGTTCATTGTGCAAAAACGCGCTGCAAAAGAGACAAACCCCATCCAGCGGTTCTCCAAAATAAATATGGCAAACGTGAAACCCCTCCGTATACAACTTATCCAAATTTTCCCGCGCCTGCTCCCGAATCAGATTAGCGTTATTCTGAACCCGCTCGGTTTCCGCGTCGGACAAAGCACACAGCTGCCGTTTCAGCCGCAGATTCTCATCCTCCAGCGAATCAATATAATGCCTGATCCTGCTGATCTCTGTCAACAGCTTGGTCAAATTCTCCTCAACTTCCGCCATTGCCTGAGAAAACTGTCCCAAAACCCCACCCCCCTTGGGCAATTGACAATTGACAATTGACAATTAAGAATTCCGTTTTGACTTCTTACCAAGTAAATCTGTTCGAAGACGTTAGTCTGAATGGTCCGGCCTCTTTCCTCCTGTCCCTGATTGTCCGCTGTCAACTGTCAACTGTTCTAGAACCACATCTTCACCTTCACTGTCATAGGTGCCGTTTTCATACTTCAGGCAACACATCAAACGTCCGCAGATACCGGAAATCTTCGTCGGGTTTAACGAAAGATTCTGCCCCTTTGCCATACGGATCGACACCGGCTCAAAATCCCCCAAAAACGAAGAACAGCACAACTCACGACCGCAGCTGCCGCAGCCACCCAACATCTTAGCCTCATCGCGCACCCCAATCTGCCTGAGTTCGATGCGCGTACGAAAAACCGACGCCAGATCCTTAACCAGCTCCCGGAAATCCACCCGCCCCTCAGCTGTAAAAGAAAAAATCAATTTGCTGTTATCAAAAGTATACTCGACATCGATAAGCTTCATCGGCATATTATGGGTGGCGATTTTTTTGAGACAGATCTGAAAAGCATCCTTCTCCTTTTCCCCATTCAAATCATTTTGCCTTATATCCTCAGACGTCGCTTTCCGCGTCACCATTTTCAGAGGAGAAACCAGCTGACACTCCGGAATATCCCGCTGCGGCAGCACCACCAGACCATACTCAGTCCCCCGCGAAGTTTCAACAATAACCGGATCATTGAGCTCCAGAACCAGGTTACCCGGCAGAAAATAATATATCTTACCGGCCTTTTTAAAACGCACCCCAATCACTTTTGCCATAAACCAAGCCTCCTCATATGTTTTAAGGCCAGCACCTCAACAGTTAAGCGCACATCAGCCTGTCGTTGCAAAGCCTGAATAGCCGTAGGGATGTGAGAAGTGAAAAATGGGATGTCAGATAAAGACGTTTCCCGTCTTCCACCTTCCAAGACGCTTGCCCCCATAACCTGAAGCCAAACCAGCGCAACTTCTCGCTCCAACGGAAACAACGCGAACAACCGCAAGAAATCCCCCGTGTTCACCGCCGTCTCATACCCCTCAGTCAAATTTCGCAGCACCGAAACACCAACCCGCGCCGCCTCCCGTGCCAGAACCGCATTGCCGCCGCTCAGCCGCCAAGCTTCTTCCCAATCCGGATCCAAACCGGTCGCATCATCACGAACCAAACGATCATCCTCAGGGGAAAAATAAACGGCCCTGGCCCTGCTGCGCAACGTCGGCAAAACAGCCCCATCGCTGACACAACTCAAAATAAGGACAGTCTGGGCGGACGGCTCCTCAGCTGTAACCAGCAGCGCATTCGCCGCCGGCAAAGTTAATTTCTCCGCCTCCTCGATAACATAGATCTGATACAACCCTTCATAGGGCTTGCGCGAAACCTTCTTTTGCAAAGACACGATCTGCTCAATGCCAACCGAAGACTTAGCCGGCCCGATAAACTCCACATCGGGATGGCAGCCGCCAAAAATCTTCCGGCAAGCTAAACACTCTCCACAATACAGCCGATCCCTCACATCACTCTTTTGTACAACGGTGTGCTTCTTAAGACAATTCAACGTGGCCGCCAAAGCAAGAGCCTGCTCCCTATGGCGTCCTATCTCTCCATGAAACAGATAAAAATGCGCAACCTGGCCTTTCCGGATCGCCTCCCAAAAATACCCGATAGCGTTATCTTTCCCGCCCATAACGTCTCCCAAGAATTTCCTCCACCGTCGTCATACACTCATTCTTTAGATCATAAAACCCAGAATGGACGCCCTCTTCATAAATCCAGCTCACTTCCGTGCCAAAAGCAGCGTTGTAAATATCCAGAACAGCCGGCGCCAATCCACGAATTTCAGCCCCATCCAGCATAACAAAATTCTCCGGATCCTTCACCAACTCATCATCATCTTCCACCGCAAAAAGGTACCAACCGTTCAAATGCACAAACGGCGACTCTTCCCGGAACATGAAACCAATAGGCTTACCATCCCTAACACTTTTGGTGGCGACGAAACCGCCATAATTGAAATCCTCCATAACGCCTACGACCTACTCTCATTGGAATTAATACCGAACACCGAATACTGTATACTGAAATACAATCATCGAACCGCCCTTACAAGATACCGTCAACCACATACAACGAAGAACACTCCCGCAAAAGCGGATTCGACGCAACACCGCACATAACCTCTTCCGTAATCTCTTCTCCGGCAATAACAAGAGGTACACCCGGCGGATACGTCACAAGGGTCTCCGCGGCAACTTGGCCCAAACAGTCCCCCAAAGCCAGCAACCGCCGCGGCGCCAGCCAAGCTTCCCGCGGCGTCAACCGCATGGGGGGAGAACACGAAAGTCCGAAGGTCGAAGATCGCGCCTGCGAGGATTCAAGTCGCGCCCCGACGCCCCTGGATTGATCCGCCAGCTTAAGCAGCGCCCGGCGCAGCATTCCGACATCCTCGGGTCTGTTACCCACACCCAGCACAAACAAAATATTCTCTTCATCCCAAAACTCCGGCTCAATCCCAAACTCCCGACGCAGCGCCCCAGCCACAGCCCCGGCAGAAACACCCAAGGGCCGCGTATTAACCAGGATTTTGGAACCATCCAGCGCCGCAACGCCGTAAGACCCCACATCCTTATCCCCCAGAACACGATAAACATCGGCAAGATCCTCACGCAGCCTCTGGGCCTCCGCCAGCAAATCCCGCCAAACACCAGCCATCTCCCCCTGGGCAACCGCCGCGTCCAATGAAGCCATCAACAGGTAACTGGGGCTGGAAGACTGCACCATCGCCAAAGCCTGAGCCAACACACGCCGGTCAAGCCTCGAACCCTGGGCATGCAACAACGCGCTCTGCGTTAGTCCGGCCAAAGTCTTATGCACACTGTGCACAACCCCATCAGCGCCCAACTCCACAGCATTCGGCGGAAAAAGACCACACCGCCAATGGGCGCCATGGGCCTGATCCACCAGAACCGGCGTACGCCCCCCCAGTTCATCCCGCAAAGTCAAAAGCCCCGGCATGTCCAAAGCCGACCCATAATAAACCGGACACGTCACATGAACAGCCAGCGTCTTATCCTCTCCCCGCCAAAAATCCTCAGCCTCAGCGCCAAGGGGCAGCGCAAAATCCGGATGCATCACCGGCAAAACATAACACGGGGTCAGTCCAGAAAGCACAAAAGCCGACAAAACCGAGCGATGTGCGGTTCTGCTCACATAGACACAGCCATCCCGGGACCCAACCGTCTCACGAATGTCGCCCACACCACAACCGCCGCCCACCTGACAGCCGCCCTTCTCCCCTTCACAAACACGCCCAGCCAGCGCCAACAGCAAGGCCAAATTTCCCGCTGTCGCCCCATTCACCAAATAAAACGTCTCCTCCGCGCCATAAGCCAGCGCAGCCCGGCTTTGCGCCTCCGCCAAGATTCCTTTAGGCACAGCCAAACAATCAAGCTCAGGCAGTTCCGTCAAGTCGCCTTGAGGAAACCTCAGCCCATCAAAAAACTCAAGCCGACCCTTATGGCCGGGTGTATGAAAAGAAATCCTCCCGTACGCTAAATACTCAGACGACGCATCCCGCATGGATACCGCCATAGTATCCCCCTTAGCAAAAAACGCCGCAACAAACTGATGAACAGCGGCTAGATGTAGAATACCTCTCTAAATATATCATATTAATAGCAATCACGGTAGACTTGCCGCAAAACCGCCGAGCCCAAACCATCCAACCCATTCAGGACGTCATTATACGACGCGTCTTTAGGAGAAAGCCGTATCATATCAGCTAAACAATCATCACAAAAGAACCGGCGCGCCACCAACTGACCGCCAACAATCCCTTTTCCCGGTGTTGACCGACACAACACACATTTAGGAAACACAGTGTCCGAAACAGTCTGGTTGCTGAAATCTTTCAGCCTAATCACAGGCAAACCCTCCCATACAAAGCTTTTCTATACTCTATTCTTGCCAAACCCTAATGGCCATAACCCAAAGAAAAACCGCAACAGGGCACCTCATACTCGTCGCCCCCTCCGCCCCCCGCACCTTCGTCATCCGAAACTCGACAACCACCATCCCTCATGGTATACTTCTCCCTAATAGGAAGTTGCCGAAATTATTTGCTAAGCCGCGAATTATTCCGATCATACCAAAAGCCGCGCTTACATAGAGATTTTAGCAACCGACTATAATAAACATATCTATTTTAAACATTTATGAACGGAGGAGAAACTCAACCATGGCCACAATGAAAACAATGGACGGCAACGAAGCCGCTGCTTACGCCTCCTACGCCTTCTCAGAAGTCGCCGCCATATACCCGATCACCCCATCCTCAACCATGGCGGAATTTGTTGACGAATGGGCCGCTTACGGCAAGAAAAACATCTTCGGACAAACCGTCAAAGTCATTGAAATGCACTCCGAAGGCGGCGCCGCCGGCACCCTGCACGGCTCCCTGCAAGCGGGCGCCCTCACCACCACCTACACCGCCTCCCAAGGTCTCCTTCTGATGATCCCCAACATGTACAAAATCGCCGGCGAGCTCCTGCCCACGGTCTTCCATGTCAGCGCCCGGGCTCTGGCAGCCAACGCCCTCTCCATCTTCGGCGACCACCAGGACGTCATGTCAACACGCCAAACCGGCTTTGCCATGCTATCCTCAACCAGCGTTCAAGAAGCCCTCGACCTCGGCTATCTCGCCCATCTCTGCTCCATCGAAAGCCGCATACCCTTCCTGCACTTCTTTGACGGCTTCCGCACCTCCCACGAAATCCAAAAAATCAGCGCCCCCGACTACGACGAAGTCGCCACGCTGCTCAACCACGAAGCCTTGCAAGCCTTCCGGGCTAACGCCCTCAATCCGGAACGCCCCTGCCTGCGAGGCACGGCGGCCAACCCGGACATCTACTTCCAGCACCGGGAATCCTCCAACCGCTTCCATGACGCCGTGCCCGGCATCGTCGCTGCCACTATGCAAAAATACCAAGCCCTCACAGGCCGCGAATACCAGCTCTTCCAATACCACGGCGCCCCCGACGCCGAACATGTCGTCATAGCCATGGGTTCTGTCTGCGACACCATCAGCGAAACCGTTGACTACATGAACAAACAAGGGGAAAAAGTCGGCCTTATCAAAGTCCGCCTCTACCGCCCCTTCTCCGCCGAACACCTCTGCGCCGCCATTCCCGCCACCGTCAAGAAAATCGCCGTTCTCGACCGCACCAAAGAACCCGGCTCCCTGGGCGAACCCCTCTATCTTGACGTTGTCGGCGCCTTCTCCAGAAACCAGCCCCAAAGAAACGTCACCATTATCGGGGGCCGTTTCGGGTTGGCTTCCAAAGAAACCACCCCTTCCCACATCCTCTCGGTCTTTGACAACCTCAAACAAGACGCCCCCAAGGACGGCTTCACCCTTGGCATTGTTGACGACGTCACCCACCTCTCCCTGCCCCAGCGGGAATTCATTGACCTCATGCCCGCGGACACCATCAGCTGCCAATTCTGGGGGCTCGGGGCTGACGGCACGGTGGGCGCCAACAAACAAGCCATCAAAATCATCGGCGACAACACCGATCTTTATGCCCAAGCCTATTTCTCCTACGACAGCAAAAAATCCGGCGGCACAACAGTCTCTCATCTGCGTTTCGGCAAAACCCCAATCAGAGCCCCCTATCTTGTCAACAGCGCCGACTATGTCGGCTGCCACAACCAATCCTACGTCACCAAATACAACCTGATCAAAGCTCTAAAACCCGGCGGCATCTTCGTCCTCAACTGCCAATGGACACCGGCGGATCTGGAAACCCATCTCCCCGGCGCCCTCAAACGAGAAATCGCCGACAAAAAAGTCAAATTCTACACCATTGACGCCGTCAAAATCGCGCGCCAGCTCGGCTTAGGCGGCCGCATCAACATGATAATGCAATCCGCCTTCTTCAGCCTGACCCACGTTATCCCCACCGACCAAGCTGTCGCTCATCTCAAAGACTCCGTCGTCAAAACCTACGCCCGCAAAGGCCAGGCCATCGTCGACATGAACAACGCCGCCGTGGATGCCGGCATCACCGCCCTAGACCCAATCGACATTCCAGCCGCCTGGTTCAAAGCCAACCCAAACGACGGCATCTTCCTGGGTAACAACGACGACGCCCCCTTCATTAAAGACATTCTCCGGGTCATGGCCGCCCAAGAAGGCGACAACCTGCCCGTCAGCGCCTTTACCGGCATGGAAGACGGCTCCTATCCCCCCGGCACCAGCGCCTATGAAAAACGCGGCATCGCCGTCATCGTTCCCGAATGGATCCCCGAACACTGCATTCAATGCAACCAATGCGCCTACATCTGTCCCCACGCCTGTATCCGGCCGTTCCTGCTGGACGAAACAGAAGCCGCCAACGCTCCGGACGCATTCACCTCTCTGCCTGCTACCGGCAAAGAACTGGCCGGACACACATACCGCATCCAGCTCAGTCCCTTGGACTGCACAGGCTGCGGCAACTGCGCAGAAATCTGTCCGGGCCGCCAAAACAACAAGGCCCTGGTCATGAAACCGGCCATGGAACAAACAGCCATACAACATGCCAACTGGGAACACGCGGTCACCCTGACACCCAAAGATAACCTTATCACCAACAAATTCTCCGTCAAAAACAGTCAGTTCATCCAGCCCCTCGTCGAATTCTCCGGCGCCTGTCCCGGCTGCGGCGAAACCGCCTACATCAAACTGTTAACCCAGCTGTATGGTGACCGCATGATGATCGCCAACGCCACCGGCTGCAGCATGATCTGGGGCGGCAGCGCGCCCTCCAACCCATACACTGTCAACGCCAAAGGCCAAGGTCCCTGCTGGGGCAACTCTCTCTTCGAAGACAACGCCGAATACGGCTACGGCATGTATCTGGGCGTCGAGCAACAACGGGCCAAACTGGCTGACGAAATCGCGGAAGCCATCCGCACAGAAACCCTACCCGACGAGCTCAAAACAGCCTTCCAGGAATGGCTGAACGTCAAAGATCGAGGCGAAGAATCCCGGACCGCCTCCGACAAAGCCCTGGCCATCTTTGCCCGCGCCCAGCTTGACGGCGACATTGACCTAAGCGTCAGACCTCTCATGGCCAAAATCTGGTCCAAAAAAGACATCTTCACCAAAAAATCTGTCTGGCTCGTCGGCGGCGACGGTTGGGCCTACGACATTGGCTTCGCCGGCCTTGATCATGTCATCGCCTCCGGCGACGACGTCAACCTGCTGGTCATGGACACCGAAGTCTACTCCAACACCGGCGGCCAATCCTCCAAAGCCACCCCTCACGCGGCGGTAGCCAAATTCGCCACCGCCGGCAAACAGATCCGTAAAAAAGACCTGGGCATGATGGCCATGTCCTACGGCTACGTCTACGTGGCCCAAATCTCCCTCGGCTCAAGCTACACCCAGACTCTCCGGGCCATCCAAGAAGCCGAGGCCTACCCCGGCCCCTCCTTGATTATCGCCTACGCCCCCTGCATCAACCACGGCATCGTCAGCGGCATGTCCGACTGTCTCGGTCAGGCTGACCGGGCTGTAACCTCAGGCTACTGGCACCTCTACCGCTATAACCCCATCCTCCAGAACCAAGGCAAAAACCCCTTCCTCCTCGACTCCAAAGCCCCCAGCACCCCCTTCAGAGACTTCCTTATGAGCGAAGTCCGCTACACGTCCCTGCAAAACACCTTCCCCGAAACAGCCGAAGAAATGTTCGCCGGCGCCGAAAAAGCCGCTCACGACCGTTACATGGCTTATAAAAGGCTGGCGGATATGGACTTTTCCAATTAACAATGGGCTTTTTCAATGGGCAATAGGCAGGGCTGATACCCTCTGCATTTTAAGACCGGGACTGAAATAGAAACACTTTGTGACAAAGACGGTTCTCAGCGCTTGCTTTGAACTGTCTTTTGTTTGACTACGGGAATTTGACAATTTCAAGGGTTCGTCGATGTCGCTTTCGTCGATGTCGCTTTTGGTCATCATACAAAATTTTCCGAAACAAGATAATCCAGAGAGCAAAAAGGAAATTGAACACCATTCAACGAATACGAAACCATGAAGCGGATTGCATGATTAATGTCGGCTTTTTTCGGTAGCACCAGCCAAAAAGGACAACCCCCCATGAACGAAATCAACAAACACGCCTTTGGACAATGGACAATGGACAATGGACAGGGCTGATATCCTTCAGCCTGTGGACAAATTGACAATAGGGACAACGATATCATGTAGCTATATCAGCAAAGCTGATAATTGATATCTGACAATTGGGGAAACCGTTAACGGAGGAGAGCCATGTCGAACATATACGCAGCCATCGAAGAAAGCATCAAAAGCGCCCTGGCCGCCGGTGTACCAGTACCCCCGCACACTGTGATCCAGAAAACCGATGAATTCGAACGTATCGACCGCAAAATGGTCAAACTCTCCAACGAACTCAAGCTTATCAACAGCAAAATCACAAGCGATTTCACCGGCACCAGCGCCAACAAATGCGTCGGCGTCATCGAATCCTATGTAACCTACTACAAGCAAGGCGCCCTCATCCATGCCGACACCATGGACGTCTCCGCGCCACCCCTGGCGGACGACAAACCCGTAATCGTCGATCTGACAGCCCTTAAAACCCTCATCAACACCATAACCACGAAACGGGACAGCGCCATAGAACGAACCGACCGCATGAACGCCAAAATCGACGCCATGGTCTGGGAAGGCGACGACGCCGCCATAGCCCGCATCCAATGGAACCTGATCCAAAAGGGCCCGGACTCACATATACAAAACGCCGCCGACCGCACGGCCGAATACATCGAAATGCTCCGGAAAACCGAATCCTTTTACAAACAAGCCCAAGAAGCCACAGCCGGCGCCCAGGGTACCAGAATCACCATCCGCATCCAAAGACTCAAAGACATAGCCGGCTGGCTGAACCGTATCCTCCAAGACACCTCAACCCACATGGACAGCGCCGTCAAACTCACCAACGCCGCCCAATCCATTCTGCGCCACCAAGAAGACAACCGGCTCACCTTCATCAGAAGACTCAACCTGGAAGAACTCAGAGAAGCCCGCAGGCTCTTGCAAGAAACCGCCGAAGCCTTCGAAGAAGCCGAACGCAACATCGAACAGACCCGTCAGGACTTCCTGGCCTACTGCAGGGATCACCCTAGAGGCACCGACCTGCAAACCATCCGGCAGCGAACCGCTCTGCTCACAGAAGCCTCCATCGGAACCATGACCCAATACCCCGGGTGCGGCCAATACAAAATCGGCATAGAAGGCATCATCGTCTACCGGAACTTCAACATCATACCCAACGGCGACATCAGATACCGATGGGGCGGCGCAAGCTTCTTCGACGCTCCCCCCGAAATCGTCACCCAAGCGGACATCAACGAACTGGCGCACCTCTACCTCCAAATGCCCCCATCAGCCATCGAACAATTCTACAGCGACGGCACAGACGCCACCGGCCAACTCAAGCCCACCTGTGACAAAGTTCTCAACCTCGCCCTCTTCCACAGACTCAAAGCACCCATAACCGAAATCTGGAACGCCTACACCAACGGCGAAACCAGCTTCATCGACGCCCTGTCCCAGACCCTGACAACAGGCCAAACCCTCATCCCCCAAATCCTCAGAGACCCCCAGAACCCATCAGCCACTCCAAACCCCCCAGGACTTCTGGACATCGGGCACATCTTCCGGCACATGGCCGCCATAACAATCCTGCCCAACCCTGTTAACCACATGGCAAACGGCCAGCAGATCGCCGCCAAAACCGTCACAACCATAAGCAACGCCAAAGAAGACCTCGCCGCCACCAAAAACCGCCTAACCGAAATCTTCCTCCACAACGCCCCCGCCTTCCTGAAAGAAACAAACCAACTCATCGACATCACAATCAAAAACTACTTCGTCCCCACAGCCCACATGTGGGCCGAATACGCCCATAACGAACCAAGCGTCCTCGGCTTCTTCGACACCATAGGCAAAACACTCCACCAGGGCTGCGCCACCGAAAGGCTCCTGCTTAACGACATCTGCGACTTCGCCGTGCCCGCCTTCAACAACATTCTTGACGACACCGACCTATCCCCGGAAACCAAACAAACCCTGCGACACCACTTCGCAAGCATCGTCGGAACCGCCAGAAGAGGATTCAGTTACACATTGTACACCATCGAAGGCATAGCCAACGGCAGCGTCAACCTGCTGAGCTGGGCAGCGGGAATCGTAGAATACGCCGCAGCCCTCGGCCTCACAATCGTCGACTTACCCACATGGGGCATGGATTCTCTGTTCGGCAACCCTGACGCCCCCGAAATCATTTACAGAGACTGGGCGCACAGAAGAGTCCATGAAGGCAACGTCGCCATCTGGGAAGGCATCGAAGGCATCATCTACCTAAACAACCTGACCAAAGACCCGGAAGCCATGAAGTACTTTCTCTCAGGCATCCTAGAAGAAATCTGCGACCAGGTGGATGAGAAAGGCATCGAAGGCGCCTA
>WRHI01000002.1 GCA_009783315.1 Peptococcaceae bacterium | reverse complement strand
CTCGTAACAGTCCCGAGGTAGGGTTTGGTGAGCGGGAGACTCCAAAAGCCCGCGAATTTTTTCACCTTTTAAGGTTGCGTCAGGCAGAGAGGCGCTTGGAGTCTGCCGCTCCCCAACCCCTGACGTGGCACTGTTACTGGCCAGCGCGGTATCTGCCTCCAACTCACCATTGAGTTGCGGGAAAACACCGCAGCAGAAAGCTCTGCTTATCCTTATCGTCAGTTCATGCACTTTTAAAATATGCACCCCTCTTTGGTTTGAAGATATTGCCGGGAGAGGGTATACTGGGATGGAGATATAGCGGGCTGGAGATATAGTGAGCTGGAGGATAACAGCCTCAGCTGAAGGATAATCGGTTGCGAAGTTCCTTTATGAAATGGAGGGTTCGTCATAGATAAGGCCACTGTGATTAATCTGGGGTGTGAGAAGAATCTGGTTGACGGCGAGGTTCTGATGGGGTTTTTGGCTGAACGTTATGAGGTTTGTGAGGATGCGGCCGAGGCCCATGTTATTGTGGTTAACACTTGCACTTTTATTGAGGCGGCGCGGGAGGAGTCGATTGAAGCGATTTTGTCTGTGGCGGCCTTTAAGCAGTCGGGGTGCGCGCGGTTGGTGGTGGTAACGGGGTGTTTGGGACAGCGGTATTGTGATGAGTTGCTGCGGGAGATCCCGGAGATTGATGGGGTGTTTGGCGGGGAGGATTTGAGGGGGTTTGTTGATTTTTTGGCGGGGCTGGAGCATGAGCGGATGGGGGTGCGCCGGGAACGACCCGTTTTTCTGTATGATGAGAGTATGCCGCGAGTGCGGACTTCGCCGTCTTATTTGGGGTATGTTAAGATTGCTGATGGTTGTGATAATTGTTGTTCTTATTGTGTTTTGCCCCAGACGAAGGGGCCCTTTCGCAGTCGGCGGCTGGAGTCAGTGGTGGAGGAGGTGCGGCGGATGGCCGCGGAGGGGGTTAGAGAGGTGGTTTTTCTGGCCCAGGATACGACGCTTTATGGGTCGGATCTTTATGGCGAGCCGATGCTGGCTGAGCTGCTGCGCCGTTGTTGCCGGGTGGAGGGCATTGTCTGGTTCCGGGTGATGTATTGTTATCCGGAGCGGGTGTCCGATGAGTTGATCGATGTGATGGCCGGAGAACCGAAGATTTGCCGATACATGGATTTGCCGTTGCAGCACGCTTCTGACCCGGTGTTGGCGGCAATGAACCGACGGTACAGCCGGGAACAGGCGCGGATGCTGATTGAAAAGCTGCGGGCGCGTATTCCCGGGGTGACGTTGCGGACGACCTTTATTACGGGGTTTCCGGGGGAAACGGCGGCGGATTTTGCTGTGTTGAAGGATTTTGTGCGGGAGATGAAGTTTGATCATGTGGGGGTTTTTGCTTATTCACAGGAGGAGGATACTCCGGCGGGGCGGAGGTTGGATCAGATTGAGCCGGCCTTGCGCGAGGAGCGCCGTGAGGAGATTATGCTGCTCCAGGCGGCGTTGTTGGCGGAGCGGGCCCCTCAGCGTGTGGGGGAGGTAGTCCGGGTGGTGTTGGAGACAATGGACAAGGCTGATATCCTTCAGCCTGTGGACCAAGGGGCAATGGACAATGAAGAATGTCGGTCAGGTGCTGTTCAAAGTATGGATCCCTTCACGCCTGAAGCGGATGTCTTGGCGTCTGATCAATTAGAAGTGGAACAGAACTTTGCTGCCGATTCTCCAATTGTCAAGTGTCAATTGCCTTTTGTCAATTGGATAGCTCGTTCTGAGGGGGACGCGCCGGAGGTGGACGGCTGTGTCTATGTACGGATCCGGGGGGATTATGAGCCTGGGAGTTTTGTAGATGTTCGTGTGACGGGGATGTCCGGCTATGACCTGTTTGGAGAGGAAGTGGCTTGCAGGTGAATTTGGCTAATGTTATTTCGTTGGTGCGTATTGGTATGATTCCGGTTATGGTGGCGGTGATGGCGGTTGCCGTGCCGCCGCCGGAGTGGCAGTCGGCTCAGAGGATCGCGGCGGTGCTGTTGTTTGTGACAGCGTCGGCGACAGATTGGCTCGATGGGTATATCGCGCGCAGCCGGGGGTTGATTACGGATTTGGGTAAGTTTCTTGATCCGCTGGCGGATAAGCTGCTGGTGTCGGCGGCGCTGATTATGCTGGTGCAATGGGACGATGCCGCCGCTTGGATGGTGTGGGTGATTCTGGCCAGGGAGTTCGCTGTGACCGGGATGCGGGCTGTAATTGCGGCAGAGGGACATGTGGTGGCGGCGGATTGGTCGGGTAAGGTGAAGACGGTGGTGCAGATGGTTGTGATTGGTTTGCTGCTGTTGGGGATTACCGGCGGCGGTTTTTTGCTGCTGACGGCTCTGCTGGTGACGGTGGTTTCAGGAGTGGAGTTTTTTTGGAAGAACCGGGGATTTTGGGCAATTGACAATTGACAATTGACAATGGACAATTAGAGGCAGGAGATAAGGCATGCATGAGAGGACACCAAAAAACGAGACGCTTTGAGACATCTGTTAAAAATAGTTATGCAGCGGGTTATTGTTATTGATATAGTACGAACATACTTACTTTGAGGACACCATGCTGAAAAAGGAGCTGGATGGTTACGCCGTTTATGCGGGCAAAGTCAAGTATCGCTTATTCCCATTCATTTGGTGAGAGAGCGAAAAAACGGAACAGAGGCATAGCCATAATCTATCCCGCCTATTGTCCATTGTCAATTGTCCATTGTCAATTGTTCAAGGGTTTCACGCATTTTTGCCGGATCGGCATACCGTTCCATACGGTTGAAAGCACATGCTTTCAGAATGATGCTGTTGAGTTCTGGATTAACTCCTTCCAGATCAGGTAAAGGGTCTCCTTTCATGCGTTTGTGCAGTGCGTCCGCCCGGTTGCTGGGCAAAATGGGTTCCGGGTATTTCGGCATGAAGGGGATCCGGTTACGGTTTAAGAGGCTGTACATGACGATTCCCAAGGAATAGGTATCCACGTTTGCCCCGTAGGGTTCGTACTTGAAAACCTCCGGCGCCATGTAGGCGTTTGTGCCTTTTTTTGATAATTCTGAGGATGTGCGTTCAATCTGGCGGGCTATGCCAAAATCTCCTAACTTGTAGTTGCCGTGAGCGGACACAAAAATGTTGTCAGGCTTGATGTTTCTGTGAATGATTTTTTTCTGGGAACACAATTCCAAAGCTCGGCATATATGAATGCCCATCTTCACGACTCCGGGCGGCGTCATGACTGATTCCTCTGCATGGTCGACAAGGCTTGTGAGCAGTTCCATGCGGATGAGGATATCCCAAACGATGGAATCTGCCCGTTCGATAATCTGATAATCCTCTATGCTGACAATATGGCTGTTGCCCCGGAATTCGCTCATCAGATCGATTTCAGCAATGAGATCTTTGGTGAAGGTTTGGAAAAAGTCCCTCATGGCGTCGTCGTCAAGGCCTTCTCGTTCCATGAGGCGGAGTTCGCTTTCGTCCAGAGGTACTGTGATCAATTTAACGGCGGCGTAATGGGTTTTCAAATAGAATTCCCTGCGAACTTTGTAAACCTTGCTGAATAAGCCTTGTCCCAGGAGTGAATCAACATGCCACACGCCCCAAAGGGGCTCATATTTTTTGATATCGGAAATATCGGACATCCATATCACTCCTTAGTCTTATCAAAGTATTGTTCGTTAATGGCGTTCACGATAGCTTTGACGCGATAGTCGGCTATATAATATGTGACGTTCAGACCCGCCTTGTCGGAGTCAAGAACCCCGTGAGCCTTAAGCAGAGCCAAGTGTTGCGATAATGCCGAAGGCGTAATCTTTGGCACGTATTTGGCAATTTCGCCGACAGTCATCGGGCGCTCCATCAACGCGCAAAAGATTGTGAAGCGGTTTTCGTTGGCCAGCACCTTTAGCAATTCAGCGATCATTTTTGCTTTTCTATCCACCGAGTTAAGCCTCATTTCGTGACAATATATTCCAAAGATTCTTTTTCTTTCTTGAATATTGTACAGGATACGGGTCCGGGTGTCAAGAAGTCAAGAAGACAGATCAGACCCCCTCCTGCCCCTCCGGCTGGGGTTACCGACAAATGATTGCGCCAAACAACATTTCATGGCATAATTACTGAAAAAGCATAACGAGGTTATGACGGTGCCTGATATCAAGAAGTATGAACCGCTTTGGGGTGCTTGGCGCATAGAATCCTTAATTGGACGGGGCGCCTACAGCAAGGTCTATAAGGTGCGACGGGAAGTCTTTGACAAAGTCCACTACGCCGCAGTCAAAATCATCTCCATCCCCCAAGATGAGAGCGAAATAAGGCAAATGAGGCGGGAAGGACTTGACGAGGCTGCCATGCGTAGGTTTTTTAAAACCTTTGCAAAAAATATTATGACGGGAATAGACCTGATCAGCCAGTTTCGCGGCAACAGCCATATTGTCAGCATAGAGGATTATCAGATCATCGAGGAAAAAACCGACACCATAGCTTGGGACATCCTGATCCGCATGGAACTGCTTACAAGTCTTGCCGATCTGGTGGCTCAGACCCCGCTGCCGGAGAAGGAAACCATCAAGCTGGGTGTGCATATATGCCGGGCCTTGGAGCTGTGCGCGCTCAAAGACATCATTCATAGGGACGTCAACCCTGACAACATCTTCGTCTCTCCTTACGGCGACTACAAGCTGGGGGATTTTGGCGTAGCCCGGCAAGCCGATCGTACATCCCAGATGACAAAACAAGGTACGAACACCTATATGGCGCCGGAAGTCTTCAAAGATGAGCCCTACGGGGCAAATGTGGATACCTATTCCTTGGGAATCGTTATGTACAGTCTGTTGAACAGGAATCGAACGCCTTTCTTGCCGGATTATCCCCAGCCCATCTTGCCCAACGACAGGGTTCTCGCCCTGCAAAAACGCATGAGAGGGGAGCCCGTACCTATACTGGAAGGCGTGGCTCCGAGACTCAACAGCCTTGTGCGAAAAGCCTGCGCCTTCGACCGCCAGGAACGGTTCGCCGATCCCACGGAAATGCGCAAAGCCTTAGAAGCCTTGTCAACGAAAACCCGGCAATGGACACTTATTGAAAATGAGCTTCAGCCGGAGAAAGTTCTGCCCGGCTCTGGGATATTCGATAAACCGCCCGATAAAACGCAAGATAGACCAATTCAAGGTGATCCTGCATCAGAGTTCACCCCGCAAGGGGGACATGCCAATAAAACCGACAGAAAAACAGATCCTTCTCAAAATAATAAACAATTGGAATGGTGGGAGCCCAAACAGCGGCCGATTCCGTTTCAAACAAATAACGAGAGGTGACCTTGGTGGAGGTGTTCTATAAGGAGGGTTTCAGACGGATCTTCATCAGACATCTCATGAGTCGCGCGTCCCAGGCGAACGGACTCCCAGCGCGATAAGATGGCGTCAATCCACGATCGATGATATAATTCTTGTAATGAAAGAGAATATACGCAAAACAGGGAACCATGCTAACAAGGGAGAAGATGATGTCTGACCGTACGTTGAACGATATCAAAAAATATGAACCTTTATGGAACGCTTGGTATGTAGAATCCCTCCTTGGGCAAGGCGCCTTCAGCAAAGTCTATAAAGTATACCGGGAATCCTTTGGCAAAACCATATACTCTGCTGTCAAAATCATCTCTATCCCCCAAGACGAAAATGAAATTCGGCTCATGAAAAGAGAAGGCCTCGATGAGGCATCCATGCGCTTGTTTTTTCATGATATGGCCAAAGAGATTGTTAATGAAGTGGATCTCATTAGTCAATTTCGTGGCAACAGCCATATTGTCAACATTGAGGACTACCAGATCATTGAAAAAGCCACATCCTTAACCAGCGAATTGGGTTGGGACATCCTAATCCGCATGGAGATACTCAAGAGTTTGTCAGACCATATGACCAACAACCCTTTGCCGGAAGAAGAAGCTATCAAGCTTGGTATTCATATGTGCCGGGCTTTGGAGCTGTGCGCTCTCAAAAATATCATCCACCGGGATATCAAACCCGATAATATCTTTGTTTCTCCCTATGGCGATTACAAATTGGGGGATTTTGGTGTGGCCAGACAAATGGATCGCACATCGGCGGAAATGTCAAGGAAAGGAACATACTCCTACATGGCTCCGGAAGTTTTCAGGAATGAACCCTATGGAGCAAGTGTAGATATATACTCTCTGGGAATCGTCATGTACAGCATTTTGAATCGAAATCGCCCGCCTTTTCTGCCGGAGTATCCGCTGCCCATTTTACCCGGCGACCGGGATCTCGCGATGCAAAAGCGCTTAAGCGGGGAACCCGTTCCCAGCCTCAAGCCAAGAAGAGGTGGCCGGGATGAAGAGGATCAGCCAGGGACAAACCCAGAGCTTGGCAGACTGGTGCTAAAAGCCTGCGCCTTCAAACCCAAAGAACGCTTCGCCAGCCCTAGGGAAATGAGAGAGTCGCTGGAACAACTGGCAATTGACACTACTGCAACACAGTCGGCAAACCGGCTGTTGACAATTGACAAGGAAGAATGCCGGTCAGGCGCTGCCCAAAGAATGGATCATTCTACCCATGAAGGGGGTATGGCCGACGCCCGCACTTCAACAGACGCTTGCCAAGGTTCAGGTATCAACTCCGCTGATATTGCTGCCTCCTCGTCTCCCCCCTGGTGGAAACCGAGGTTTCGGCCGGTTCCCTTTCAAACGGACACAGTGGAGGAAGTTCACATCAATACCGATGACAGAGTTGAAGATGTATCTGATGATGTCAAAGACGGGGATACAAGAGAAGACGCGGCTATAGCCAAAGAAGTATCGAAGGTTAAGCCGCGAGCAAAGACCAGAGACAAGACAAAAAGCGGCATCAAGGGCAAGGAGGCGGCAAAAGATCTGCACTGCTCAGACGGCGACAGCAGACTTAACATAGACGCTCAGACCACCAGCCCGACGAAAACGTCTCCGATTTTGCCGGCAAGAATAAAGCCAAACTCATGGAGGAAACGAATGCCCCTTTGGATTGGGCTAACCACCTTGGCGGCGTCGCTGCTCGTTCTGGTGGTTGTGCTGTCCTTGCAGGGGTGGGGCCGCACAACCGATCCGATCGTGATACAGGAGTTGTCCGGGCAAACAATCGAGATGAACCCAGAATCCGAACCTGAAACTGAGACCGAAGCTGAAGCGGAACCCGAAACCGAACCGGATTCACAAGTTGAGCCCGGATTCAAAACCGGATCAGAACCCGAGCAAGATCCTGTTCCCCCCATCGGCGCTCCCGTATTCCAGGACTTGCGGCGAAAAGAGATGACGAATGAACAACTTGTAGCGTTGATCAGGAGCGGGGATATACCGCCTAATATTATCAGTTTAAATCTGTCTCATAACAAAATCACCGATATATCATCGCTCAGATCTTTGAAAGAACTGAAGTATCTCGACTTACAGTATAACGATCCAGGTATCACAGACTTCAGCCCGCTGACCTCAATGCCGGATTTGCTGGAGTTGGGGATAAGCGGCAACAACGTTAGCGATCTGACCTTTTTGAAATCCCTCCCTAATTTGAGAAGCATTAATCTGAATGCCTCCAAGATAACCACAAATCATCTGAAGAGCTTGAATTCCTTGCCGAAATTGACGAAACTCGCGGTTAACGCCAACGAGCTGAGAGATATCAGCCCCCTCGCCTCACTTACAGGATTGACGGAACTTTCTTTGGAGTGGAACTATATCCAAGACATTACGCCGCTGAAATCGCTAAAAAATTTAAAGTCTTTGTCCATTGTTAACAATAAGATCGGCAATAATCCTTCTTTGACCCAGGAACAAATCGATGATCTGCGTAGGGCTGTGCCCGGATGCGATATTAAATGGCCTTAAGAAATTGAGGGCCTATTGCTTTTGTATTTAGATTATGCTAATATACTTAAGATAGAACATTTTAACCGCTTTAGCTTATGAGGATTCCGCCTGCAATGAGAAAGGGTGTGTTCAATGAATGAAGTTGAGAAACATGCTATCCTAACGATCCGCCACGACTCTTTTGGCGAAATAGACATCCGGGTCAGCCGGGATATTCCTCTCAAGGAGATCATATTCAATCTCTTTGACGCTCTGTCCCGTGACAAGAAGATCCTGAAAGGTTATAACGCAAAAGCCGAAGTCTCCCAAATCCTGCTGGGACCAGGTGATACCTTAAGAGATAAAGGCATTTACGACGGCGATATTCTTCGCATATTGTAATGAATGTATAGTGTTGCTGAGATGAAAGAACAAAAGCGAAAGGAGCAACTTCATGGATCTCTTTGAAAACATTCGTTCAGACGGAACCCGTATTGAACTCAGTATACCCCGACAGCACATCCAATTGCAGCCCCACCAACCGACCTTGCTCAAGCAGCCGGAGCCGCTTTTTCTTCCTTGTGAAGACATTATCACCACCCAAGCCGCCGTCACATTCACTTTCACCCAAGACAACACCAAGCATCTTCCCTTTTCGCAGATCGGGGAGTGCAGTAAAGTTGAACAATTCCTGATCCTGATTCACGCCGGACGCTTCATCACCGATTTCAAAAAACACCACAGCACCAGTTTTGATCCCAGAAACATCGTCTTCACTCGTACCGGTGACGTCGCCTTTCTGCTGCGTATTTTGCCGGGAAGCATTCCACAGCTTTCCCGCACGGCCTTAGACGAATTCGAGGATTATAAGGCACTGGTCCTGTCGGTTCTGCAGGACAAATACACCTTCCGCCAGCTGATTCAGTACGGCTTAGATACAGTGGCCCCGAATCCCCTCTGTCAAGCGATCATTGACGCGCCAAGCCCCCAAGAGCTTGAGGCCCTTTTGGTTGCGGAACACACGAAAGCCTACAATGATGCCAGACAAAATCGTGTTGGTTTCAGCAAAAGATTCATCAACACCATTTCCGTCGGCACCGCCCTCCTTCTGGCCATTCTCACCGCGGCTTTGACCTATTTCGTCTATGACAACGTCACCAAAACCAGAACTTATGGTGTAAAGATGTACATATACGAAAACTATTACAATCGGAATCCTCTGGCTGTGGTGGATTACGCCAACAAACTCAGAGACAAGGACATGGACGCCAGTCTCAAGCGCGTAGTCGCCGACGCCCTCATTGCCACTAACGACCCTCAAAACTTGGCGCACGCCTTCCGGCTGGACGCCGGCCGCCAGGTTGAAGTGATTGAGAAACTCATTTTGCTGGAAGAGTACGACATCATCGCTACTCTCGCGTCTGATAACCACTTGGCCCAGCTTTACCAGGCTTACTACGGCAAAGACTATCAAAGAGCGATCACATTAGGCGAGAGCTATCCCGACCTGAAGTTCAACGCCCAAGCTCAGATCCTGCTGGCCAAAACCTACATTGCCTTAAACGACTACCCCAAAGCCGAAACCATTTTAAAAGATTTGGGCGATTTGGATCAACTGCTCGACACCTACAAGCAGCACCGGGAATCTGTCCAGAAGAACGAAACCAACATCGAACGCCGTCAGCATATGGTAAAATCCTTGGACGACATCATTAAGCTCCTTGAAGATATCCAGAAAGCAAAAAGCAGTTGAGAACAATTTGACAACACAGACGGTAATCCGGCCGTTGGCAATTGACGAAAGGAAGAACTATGGCCAGACCAATTCTTGTCGCCGATTATGGAGATGTTCGCTATCTTTGCCCTATAGCCCAGGACAGAGGCGTCTATAGCCTTTCCGCGGATATTGCCGCAGATGTTTGTATTCCTCAGTATACGGCTTCTCTTGAGATTGTTACGGAGACAGATGAGAATGGCGTCTTGAAAAGGTGCGAGATCCATCGCGTCGATCCTCATGAAACGCGGTTTGCTATTCCCAGAGAACTTAGGGAGAAGAAAGGGCTTCGGGACAATGATGGGGCAGCGTTTCTGCACACGGAGGAAAGGAAGGTTACCCAGATTGACGGCATTCGTTTTCATGTGGAATATCACTATGATGACTATGTGGAAATCTATCTGGAGAACGAAGAAACAATGCATTTTGGGAATCACGCAGATAACCAGATTGTTCTGGCCAACTGCGCCAATGATTTCACCTTTGTTCTTGTCAACACTGAGCAGGGGTGGGAGCTTCATCCTTTTCCCAACGTGGAGCCGATTTATATTAATAGGACGCTGTGCCGGGGAGACCGTCCTAACCCTTTGCGGAGAGGGGATATTGTCCATTTCGCGGGTTATGTTGTTGAGATGAAGGGCGTTTCGTGTACCCTTTTTCATCAGAAGGCCTATATTCGTTTGTACGATCTGACTTTCTACCGAAGCCCGGAGGAGGTCGACACCCGCTATCCATATTTTAAACGGCCTCCACGGAAACTGTATCCGCAGCCAACTGAGAAAATCGGCATCCCCAACCCCCCGAATCCTCCTCAGGAGGATCGCTTTGGGTTGCTGCTGAGACTGGCGCCCATGGCCGGTATGGTGGTCGTCATGATTACTATGAGCATCGTTTTGAACCGGGGGCTTTTCATGCTGATGGCTGTCGGCGGCATGGTCATAACCGGGATTGTGACCATCGTGAGATTTGTCAAAGACAAAAAGAAAAAGAAGACCGATGAAGCCGAGCGCCACAACTTCTACCAGGATCTGCTCAACCGCAAGCGCAAAGAAATTCGTGGCCTTATGGCGAAACAGCGTCAGGCTGTCGAGATGAGCTATCCGAATCCGGAGGATTGTCTGAAGCTGGCGGCAGAGTTTTCCCCCCGTCTGTTTGAACGAGCGCCGGAACACGCGGATTTCTTCCGGGTGCGTATCGGGACGGGGCATCAACCCTTGAGTTTTTCGATCAACTACTCTACCCAAGAAACCAAAGAAGCCGCTAAAGATCCTTTGGCGCAAGAAGCCGAAGAATTGGCGGCAAAATATAAGGGCATACCCGCCCTTCCTCAAAGCATTTCCTTGCAAGACGCCTATGTGGGCATCGTGGGTCCCCAAGAGTTAACGATGCCTCATATGCTCTCTCTCATCATGAATTTTGCTATCTTTCACAGTTATAACGATATCTCTCTGGTGGCCGTTTATACGAAAAGAAATGAAAAAAACTTCCTCCCTCTCAAATGGCTTCCTCATACCTGGGTTGGCGACAGGCAGTTCAAAGGCATGGTCAAAGATGAGGCCACACGGGACAATGTTTTGGACAGCCTGTATCATCTTGTCAAAGACCGAGAGACCACTTTTAACCAAAAAGATCAGCATAGCGGCAAAACGGTCTATCAGCCCCTTCTGTTTGTCGTGGCCGACATGGGTTTGGTCTACGATCATCTCATCATGGACTATCTGTCAAAAGACCACCGCCACTTAGGAGTATACGCCATTTTTGTGGATGAATCGGAATACGCTTTACCTGAATCCGTTAAAACCCTCCTGACCCTCATCGGCCCCGGGGAAGCCACCCTTTATCAGGAAACCGATCCCCGGCCCCGTCCTTACGCGCCGGATACTCTGGACAGAGACGCCGCTTTGCTGGCCGCCCGCGCTCTTGCGCCTGTGCAGCACGTTGAGAAGTCAGCCTCCAAAGCTCTGCCGGAATCGGTTACCCTCTTCGAGCTCTTCCAGATTGAAGCTCCTGACCAGTTGGATGTCTGGGGCAAATGGCGAAGCAACAGACCCTATCAGACCCTGGCTGTTCCCATAGGCTTGCGCGCTGCCGACAAAACTATAGAACTAAACCTACATGAAAAGGCCCACGGGCCCCACGGCCTCTTGGCCGGAACCACCGGATCCGGCAAATCAGAGACCCTGCAATCCTACATTTTGTCTCTGGCTATCCATTTCCATCCTTATGAGGTGGCCTTTTTGCTGATCGACTATAAAGGCGGGGGCATGGCCAATCTCTTTGACAAGCTGCCGCACTTATTAGGCGTCATCACCAACCTGGACGGCGCCCAGTCCATGCGTGCCCTGGTCGCCATCAAAAGCGAAATGCGCCGCCGCCAAGGAATGTTGGGTCACCATGGGCTGAACCATGTGGACGCTTATCAAAAACTGCGCGCTCAGGAGTCATCGCTGGCGCCCATGCCCCACCTCTTCATCATCTCCGACGAGTTCGCCGAACTTAAACGAGAACAGCCCGACTTCATCAAAGAACTGGTCAGCGCGGCCCGCATTGGCCGAAGCTTAGGGGTTCATCTCATTTTGGCAACCCAAAAACCTTCCGGCGTGGTGGACGACCAAATATGGTCCAACTCCAACTTCCGTGTCTGCCTCAAAGTGCAAAACGTCTCTGACAGCAACGAAATGCTGAAAACGCCGGACGCGGCTCATATCACCCTACCCGGCCGCGGGTATTTACAAGTGGGCAACAACGTTATCTATGAACAATTCCAATCCGCGTACTCAGGGGCCGAATACAAGGCCGGACGGAGCAAAGACGAAGAAAAACCCGACGCCAACATCTATCTTTGGAATGAGCTTGGGCAAGCTCAGCTTCTGACCAAAGACTTCAGCACAATCGCCGCGGCTGCCGGCGAAACGACTGAAGCCAATCCTGTGACCCAACTGGATGCTGTGGTCAACACCATAGAGCGAGTGTTCGGTGCAGCGGGACTTCGGAAAGTGCCCAGTCCTTGGCTGCCGCCCCTGAGGGAAAGGATTTATTTGCCGGATTTGCTGGAGAACAGTGATTTTGTGCCCAGGTGGGGTCGGGGGCAAGATGAGCAAGGGAACCGAGCGGAAAGTATCGAGGTCATCGCCGGTATGGTGGACGAGATTGAGCGGCAGCGCCAAAGCCCGCTGACGATTAACTTCTCTGCGGACGGTCATGTGGGAGTGTTCGGCAGCCCGGGGTCGGGAAAATCCACATTGTTGCGGAGTATCGCCATGAATCTTGCTCTCGATTGCTCGCCGGAACAAATCAACTTCTTCATCCTGGATTTTGGTAACAACGCTCTTTTACCATTGCGAAACCTCCCGCATACAGCCGATGCTTTGGTTCTGGATCAGACAGAAGCCTTGGGAAAATTGGAGCGATTGCTGAACCAGGAAATGAAGCGACGCAAAGATTTGCTGGGTGAAGCGGGGGTCGGATCGATTCCTCTTCTCAACACAATGAACAGGGGCAAAAGACTATTCCCAATCCTCTTTATTTTTGTGGACAATCTTGATGCCTTGAAAGATCAAGCCAGGCTGGAAACGGAGGCTCTGATCAGAGATATCTCCCGCGACGGCCAAGCTCTGGGGATCTATCTTATTTTTTCTGCCTCCCGTCCCGGCGTGGTTCGCCAGCAGATCATGGCTAACATCAATCAGAAGTTTATCTTCTATGTTAATGAGAAAGCCGAGATCGCAGCGGCAGTGGGACGAACCGACCTCAAGAGCGAGCAGATCCCCGGCCGCGGTCTGATGCGAAAAGAGACTATCTGCATTTTCCAAGCCGCTTTGCCCGCTTACGGGGCGACGGAAATGGATCAGATTCAAAACTTTTTGGCCGCTATTGAGGTTCTCCAGAAGGCTTGGCAAGGTCCCCGGCCCCGAGGCGTGCCAATGATGCCGGCCCTGCTGACGTGGCGGGATTTCTGCCAGGTTCCCGGTGTGCTTGATATCTGGGATTCAAATGATAATAGGCTGCCTGTCGCTCTGGACGACGAGAATGTAGAGGCCTTCGCTCTGGATTTTGGGAAAATATCTCATATCAACATGACCGGCGTTCACAACATCGGCAAAACCAACTTTATGAAAATCCTCTTCGAGTCCTTGGCCCGCAAGCGTCGTTCTCTTGTTGTCACCGCCGTTGACGACGATATGCTTAAACTCAGTGGTTACAAAGATCGCTGTGTTTCATATCTGACCAAACAAGAGGAATTTTCAGTGTTGCTTCAGGTTCTGGTTCAGGAGGTGAAAGACCGCAAAGAAGCTTACATTGGCAGAATCAAAGCCCAAGAGACCCGCCAAACGCCCGCCGAGTTTTACGCCACCCTAAAACACCATTTGGTTATCGTCAACAATGTGGCCAATTTCATCGGCAAATTAACGGCCAAAGAGAAAGATGTCCTGGCGCAGCTGATTGATGAATCCCAACTTACCGGCGTCCACTTCTGCTTTGTTTCCAACCTTCAGGACTTCCCTCGCGGGACGCTGGATCGTCTGCCGGGGGCCATAAGAAGCATCAACGCGGGATTCACTTTCATTCCGTTGAAAGAATCTCAGATGCTGCCGGTCCCTGTGGTGACCGCCCGGCCCAAAGAACTTGCGCCCGGTGAAGCTTATTTTATCTATGCCGGCAGCGCCCTCCGGGTAAAATTTCCTTATATCGCTTGATTCGGTGTGCAAAATTCGGGAAGCAGGATTTGCGCGCCGGCGGGCGCGCGGAAAAAGGAGGTGAACTCATGATGAGAGATTTGGCTGAAGAGATGTTTGTGGGTCTGCGTTATGTGCGTCTGCATTGTCATGTTGTTGCCGGATTCCGGTTTGTTTTGACTGTGGTGGCGTTGGTGTGTCTGGTTTTGCCGGCGTTGGGGACGCCTGTGTTTGCGGAAGACAGCGAACCATTGGCCGACAACGAGAAGAGTGTCGCAGAATTGGAAAAGGAATTGGCAGCCCAGCAGGAAGGACTGAACACTTATGTGAGCGGCGCGGCGGATACGGTAGCGCCGGTGATTACACTCACTTTAGCTGATGTTAAACGTGAGCTTGAAGGCGCCGCAACCGAATCCGAAGCACAACCCCCACTCTTGACCGTAACGGAAACATTCGATGGGATACCGGTGTTTTCCCCGGCCGGTTGGATACCTCTGGGGAGCAGCGCTTTGTTGGGTGTTTTGATGTTTGTGATGGCCATGATCATAACACGAATGATTGCGGCGAAGAACGCCCGATATGATTTCATTAAATAGCTTGTGATAACGCTCGATAAAAGGAGCATAAATAGCATCAATAAGATTTCAAAGAAAATTACAGAAATTCTGAGAAAATCCCTTGCGTTTTGATTTAGAAGGTGCTAATATACTAAATATGGGTGATGAAGCACTCAAATAAAAAACTTCTAGGAGGAAACGAACATGATTAGTATCGATGTCCAAGAGGCTTATGGGGTAGCCGCCAAATATGAGGGCGCCGGAACACTTGTCGCGGAGAAGATCGGTGAGCTGAGAACGGCAAACGAAGGCGAATTGACCCAATGGGTGGGTCAGTCGAAAGACAGTTTCATCGCTCGGTTCGAAGAGTTGAGACCGTACATGGACCAGTTCGTGGAGTTGGTTAATGAAATTGCCAGCAATATCAGAATTTCTGCGGATAACCTTGAGTCCGCGGACGCTCAGAGCGCGGGCAGGTAGGTCAGAAAGAGTTCGTGTCAAACGGCGGGGGAGTCCCGGTTTTGCCGCCGGGGTTCCTCCTTGCCGGTTGGGAGAAGGGGGATGCTACAATGGCTAATGACCCGCAAACAATGTGTGATAAATACACCCTGCTGGCCACGGATATGGAAGGATATCGCAATAACATAAAATGGTATTTAAGCGATTTCTTTGTTGAAGGCCAATACGGCGGCAGATTTACGGAACCGGCCGATTCAGAGGATCTCAATGGCGATTACTTCAGTCACTACCAAGAAAAAGCCGGAGAGTTTAACAGCTCCTTTGAAGCGGCAGCTTCCAAGTTGTATGTGGAGTTCTGCGGACAGCTTGACAGCTGGATCGTTGCCGCCCGGGCAAAGGCCGCGGAGTGGGCGGCTAAAATATGAGGGGGGCTTAACGCATGGTCGATATAGAGGTGAAAGATTTGTCCGTGGCACTTAGTGTTCAAGAAGAGCTTGTGGGCTCTTGGGTCGATCTCTTTGACCTGATATGGACTATCCACGGGAAACTGAGGGACGATTCCCGCTGGCAGGGAGATGCCCATGATATATGCGGCTATATTCTCGATGGGATTCGTCAGTATGCTAACGAGTTGTATCAGAGCGAGGGTTGTTGTTGGTGGGCGGAGCAGGCTGTAAGAGGGTTGGATGTCCGTTCGCGAGACTTTGTGCAGCGTTCTCAACAAATCAGAGCCCTAGACTCGGTATAACAGAGAGGGGGAATATGCCATGGTTTCCTATGACAGGCCGTTTCTGGATGAAATTAAAGCGGATTTTATGACATGCGCGGGATATGTTGACAATATGGTTCTGGCGCTGGATAAGGTCGCCGGAGAAGTGAGTGTTAATTATTCCGGCCAGGCGAAACCGATTACGGAAGAAGTCTATTGGAAGATCAAAGAACATTTCTTGCTGCTCAATGAGTGTTTCACCTCCGCGGCGGATTTCGTGGAATTTGCGATGGAGAATATGGAAAGAGCTGATAATATTGCCCACACACAGTTGAACAGGCTATAAGGAGGGTGGCAGAGTGAGAAGCAGCGAATACTCTTGGGATATGATTAGAGAAAAATGGGCCTCGGCTGAGGAAGCTATTAATAATTTGTATGCCGCGCGAAATGTTTCTGTGGAGGCCCATACCAGATGCGTTACCTTTCAGCATGAATTTGGCAGATTTAATCTGCCTCTGGCAAAAGCAGAGATTGATGATCTGGAAAAGAAACGCAAGAAGTTTGTCTCTTTTTGCTGGGGGATTCATTACGAAATAGCGGAGGAAGTTGATAATCCCTTCAGCGTGACAATGTCCAAGGCCTTGGAAAGCGTCTACGCATTGAACCCGTCAGAAGTCATGGTTAAGACTGAAGCGATGTTTGGACTTCCCATGTTTGTATCGCTGCCGGATCTTATGGCGCCGTTTATTGTGGATGATGGGATAAGAATTGATTTCCTGCAACATTTCGAGTGGCTGGATAAGGATGAGATTCCGGCAAGCCTGGAAAGAACTGTAGCGGAGGCGAGATATTGGCGTGACCTGTTCTTTACCACCAGGCAGTGCCAATGGGCTGCAAATGACTTCTTAACGGACGATTTGCGGCTGCAATGGCCGTTGCTGACGCCGGAACAACGGCAAGGACTTATTAATGATTACACCCAGCGTCTGCAAGGACGGCTGGCGCCCTCCTTTATGGAGATGTTTTGGGTGGCGTCACTTCCCCGGATTCAGGCTTTTGATTACGGTATTGTGTTTCCGGAAGGGGATGTCTACGGGAATTACAACGAGCATGGGGTCATCGGCATTGACACCCGCTTTTTGACTGACGCGACAGGGGAATTCTCTTTGGATAATTTGGTTTATACGGTCAATCTTGAGACCTACTATTATTACCAGTCAGAGGGTTCGGAGGGTCTCTATAATCCGTATTCAAATCCTGGTCAGCGCAAATATGAGGCAAGGGTGTTCGCCCGGCGGGTTGCGGATGGATTCGTGACGTATTAGAAGGCAAGGCAATCGGTTTGCCTTCGCTGGGCGGACAGCGAGAAGGGTGTTGATTTGAGGATGCCCCGTGCCGATGCATGTGGCCGAAAAAAGGGGGAGGACTTGTGACTCTGAAAGAGTTGTATTATTTCAACGGTGTTTTGGACGGCAAAGATCTTGAATTCATACCGCGTCCACAGATGTCGAGAGTTCTGGCTCAATCCGTAAAACAAGGCTTGACAGAACAAGGCTGGTTGAAAAGCGCTACGGAATTGTCGGAGAAAGGACTTCGCCTTGTGAGACTCATTCAGCGATACAAAGAGGCGCCAAAACATATTTTGGTTGATAACATGGTCTTTGGAGTGCTTAATAACAATGAAAGTATTATGATACTGCACAATCCGTTTTATGAAGAATACACAATTCAGCTTGTCAAAGGCTCTGACAGCACACGGGAGATTCTTAAGGATTATACTTTTCTACAAGAAGCTGAAAACGCGGCGGCGGCAGAACCGGTGATGATTCCCAAGGATCAGTTTGAAAATACTTTTGAGCTTAACACCAACAATCATCTTCGGCTGCAAATTCGTCATGAGGCCGGGCATTCCAGCGAGGTCTATTTTCTCAGCCAAGGGATCCTTTACCGTTATGACTACGACAACCAAATCCTTTGCCGGGAAGACAAAGCCGAGACTTTGCGGGGGCTGACGGCGCGGCTCGCGTTTTGAAAACTAAGGATAGGATAAGCGAAAGGAGGTTGGATAAATGCTTAAGAGCAGCCTAACAGCAGCCAAACAGATATCAGCTCATATTAAGGCACCAGCGGTGGGCACGGGTTCTGCGATGTTAGCAGGGACGGCCAATGTTACCGTTACCGTCCATGGAAACTGTCTCGGCGCCTACAATGAAGGCGTCGACCTCTTCGCCCGCTATCAGGGGTTGGCTGACAGAGACGCGGACGCTATTGAATCCTTTGCGGTGACGCTGGAAGATGTAGATGAGGCGGCTGCCGGCAGTATGCGGAAGATCACCGGATAAACCAATACTCGGATTGACGTCTGAGCGTGCGAACGGAGGGATTACAATGATCGGTCAAGCAGAGCAAACCTATCAAGGCGCTATGGCACAAATACAAGATGTCCGGGCAGAAGCGGAGATGAGCCTGAAAAACCTGGAGGAACAGGAAAAGAACACGGTGTATTTGCACCAGAAAATTTACGCGCTTCTCCAGGATTTAAACGCCGATGCCCTTAGCGACGGAGAGGAAGACATTTGTGCCCGCCGGAATCTCTGCGAACTGGAGGTGGAATTCACAGAAACCTTTCAGTGGGCGAACGCCGCCATGGCAGATGAAAGGGAAAAACTGACCAACGTCTTAAGCGAACTGGAGCAACAAGAAGAAACGCTCACCCATGAGTACAAAAAAGAGCTGAGCAGGGAAGGAGACCCATCATGACCTTAGAAATCAAAAACGCTAACGCCGCCGCCCAGCTCACCGAAATCGCTGGAGTGCTGCTGCAAGCCGCCGCCGATATTGAAGCCACACGAACCGCCGTCAACGCCTTCATCAACAGCCCGGATCTCGTCAGCCGGACCTATGACAGCATCCGCGCCCAGTATACAAACCTGCATATGCCGGTGCTGCAAGGCATGCTTTGGTACATCGACGAAATGCTGGCCGATCAAGACGCCTACAGAAGCCAAATGACCACCCTCAAAGGCTGTCATTTGAACGAAGCCGCGCTGCTGACCCAGCTGTCCACAGCCAAGACCTTGGACAACATCGCCCAAGGGGGCGTCCCCATGTTGAACAGCGTTACCAGGAAATTGGTCAATAACATCCAGGAAAAACTGGACAGCCTCTACACATTTGAGAGCTCGACCCGGGGTCTCTACGGGACGCCCCAAAGCATCCTTCCCGACATCAGAGCGGGCATCGCGGCCATCGAAGCCTCCGTCTACAACCCGGTAAACCACACATTCAGCTTCCCGCCCGGAGTCAGTCCCGATATGAGTTGGCGGGAAACCCTCAACGCCAAATGGGACGAAAAAATGGCTGATGGCATGAAAATCCTGACCTTTGAAGGCGGCCGGGCTTACGCCAACGGATTAAATGAGTACACGTCCTACAGTGTGGATCCGGTGAATTTAAGCACAGGCAACTTCATCTACCAGAAAGAAGACTTGCGTCTGTTCGGCATAATACCCCTCAGCATGACCCGATTCTACAATGGGCTGTCCGGCACAAGGGGGGTCCTGGGCAAAGGCTGGACCCACACCTATGAACAGCGCCTGGAAATCCGGGAAGATGGGCTCATCTTCCATCGTGCCGACGGCAAAGAAGAAACCTATGTCAAAGTCGCCGCCGGCCTCTATATTGACGGCCATACAGGCATGAACACAATGACCTTAGAGGATGACGGAACCGGTCCCCGCTATCACCATCAAGAAAAAAACGCCAATTGGTATATCTTCGACGAAATCGGACGACTGCTGGCATTTGGAGACAACAACAACAACCAAATCACCCTCATCTATGGCAAAAGATCTGATGCTGTCAAACCTGTATCTGAAGCTGCTGCCCCGACGAACAATTGTGAGTCAGAGGTGATTGATCGTACCGCCCCAATAGCCACAGATCAACTTCAACAAGTCCAAAGCACCGGCGGGTTTCTCACGTTCACCTACACAGAAGAAGGGAATCTGTCAAGTGTTGCCGACCACACAGGCCGGCAAACCACATATCATTACAAAAACGACAATCTTGTTGAAGTTATCCAGCCAGGCGAACAAACAATTGTTTATGAATATGACTCCGGCGGGTATCTGATCTCAATCAGAAACCCTCAGGGCGTTGATACCATAAGAAACATTTTTGATGAAAACGGCCGCACCCTGCGGCAAACATTCCCCGATGGCGGCGTAATGAACTACCAATATCTTGACCCAGAGCGCAAAGTCATTCTGACAGAACAAAACAATCGTCAAATAACCTATGCTTATGACGAGAGATATCGTACTATCAAGATTGAAGATTCACAAGGCGAAGAGCGCTTTGCCTATAACGACAAGAACCAGAGGATCCTCAGCATTGACCGGCTGGGCCGAACCACACACTATGAATACGATCGTCAGGGTCATGTTGACAAAATCGTTGATCCCCTGAATAATACTCTTGAGATGACATACGGCCCACACGGGAAACTGCTCAGTCTCAATATAAACAATGAACTTAAACTTGAAAACCAATATGACGCCAAAGGAAACCACATTCAATCCCGTGACGCGCTCCAAAGAAACATGCGCTTTCGGCACAACGAACAAGGCCTGATTATTGAGGTCATTCAACCCGACAACAGCACACTCCGATTTGATTATGACGCCCAAGGCAATCCAATTGCCTTAACAGACGCCATGGGACAGACAACCCGGTACGAGTATGATACCCTTAATCGCGTCGCCAAAACTACCGATCCCGGTGGAAATAGCACAAGCTATTTCTATGACAGCCATCATAACATCATTAAAGTGGTTAATGCTGAAGGCAGAGTGCGGCGTTACACTTACAACAAAAGCAATAAAGTCACAAGTATAACAGATTTCAACGGCGGCACCAACAGTATTGAATACAATAAGCTCAACAAGCCCGGCAAATTCATTGACGCCCTGGGGAATGTCACACAACTTGAATATGACACAATGTGGAATATGGTTAAACTGACCGATCCCTACGGCGCTGAGATGTGCTGGGACTATAATCAGTGGAATCAACTGAAAAGCGTTACAGATCCTTTGGGTTCCAACATCCAATACGAATATGATAACATCGGAAACATAATAGCAATCACAAATGCACAAGGGCACAAGCATAAAATTGCGTACGACGCCTTAAATCGTCCTGTAGAAATGACCGAACCTGACGGGGCGGTAACGGCATACGATTACAACGCAGAAGGTCGGATTACCCAAATAACCGACGCCCTGGGCAACAAAACCCAATATCGCTATGACGCCGCGGGTCAAAAGATAGAAGAAATCAATGCCCTTGGTTCTGTGACCCGGTTCACTTACACCTCTCTCGGTCAGCTGGAAAGCATTACGGACGCTAAAGGCGGCATTCTTCGCCATGAATACTATCCTGGCGGCAACCTGATGCGCACCACGCTTCCTGAAGGTGAATGCAAAACGTACACCTATGACGCCAACGGCAACGTCAGCAAAATCACCGACGCCATGGGCAACGCCACAACCTTTCACTATGACAGTCTCAACAGAATAACTGTCATAGGAAACCCCTTGGGTCACAGCAAGCGGCTTGCCTATAACGCCATCGGGAATATTACCGAGGTCACAGACGAAAACAATCACACGACCCAGTATAAGTACAACCTTCTGGGCGATATCGTCGAAGTCATTGACGCAGCGGGGCACAGCACGAAATACGCATATGACCAAAACCGGCGCCTTAGCCAAGTCGAACAATACCGCCTTATAGACGACGCGCTGGCGGAAACCCTCACAACAAACTACGAACGGAATTCCAACGGCGCCGTTACAGCAGTTCATGATCCTATGGGTAGAAAAACGCAATATCTCTACGATTCATCAGGAAACATCACGACCTTAATTGCCCCGGACGGCCAAGAAACCTTCTATGAGTACACTGTGTCCAACAAGCTGGCCAAAACCCTCTATGCCGACGGCAAAGCTGTTGAATACACATACAACGCCCTGAAACAACTCATAGAAATGAAAGACTGGCTTGGTATCACCACCCTGGTTCCTGACCCGTTGGGACGGGCGGAGAAAATTACCGCCTATGATGGCAAGACAACAGAGTACAAATGGGACGAGCTTTCACGCCGAACCCAGACACGTTATCCGAATAGCAGTGAAAGCACTGATGGCGGTGTGAAACATGGCCCGGTTGTTTCTTACGCCTACAACCAATCCGGCAATCTTCGGACAGTTCAGACAACACAAGGAGAAGCACATTTTCACTATAACGCTATGGGGCGGCTTTGCCGTATAAACCGCTCAAACAACATCATGACGCAATATGATTACAACCTGTTAGGGGGACTTGAACGTTTGACCCATATGCGAGCCGGCCAGGATCCTGAAGCCGCGGAAATCCTGGATCAATTCCAATATACGTACGACCCTGCCGGCCGGATAACCCAGATTGATAAGTACCGTCAGGATTCGTCAGGGGATAATGGGGGTATGGAGCCGAGCAAAGGCGCCTTCCGGTATGCTTACGATCCGTTGGGCCGGTTAGTTTCTGCCGCCCATGGCGGCAATCACAAAGACTATATTTATAACAACTTGGGGAACCGTATCGCTTCAAGAGAATCCGGCAAAATGATTTTCCATGAGTACAACGCGTCAAACCAGCTCATTAGGACACAAGACGGAGAAATGTTTGAAGAGTATCGTTACGATGAGCGTGGCAACTTAACAGAAACCACGGTTAATGGCGTGCTCAAAGCCGGCTATACTTTTGACGCGGCAGATATGATGACTCATGCCCAATCAGAAAGAGGCCGGGTCAGCTATATCTATGACGGCCTAAAAAACCGTGTTAAACGTTTGGAATACTTCACGGGGTCTGCTCAACAAGCCTATAGCAATGGGCAGGGTCTCCCTGAGATCCTTCAAGGACACTCAGGCCGCGAAACGCAATATGTTTTGGATAGGATGCTTCCCTATAATAACCTCCTGCAAACAACAGTCGGCTTCTTGGGTGAACAACATGGTCAGCCATCAACGACCAGTCATATTTGGGCCAACGGTCTGTATGAGGCTGAGGGCAGCCAAAATGTCAGCTATCTTACAGATCATTTAGGCTCGCCAATAAGGTTGGTTGGTGCTGCGGAAGAGGAGTTTGCCCAAGTTCCATTGGACTATGACGAGTTTGGCGTTCCCGTAGGGACTTCAGCGATTGCATGGAACAATCCCTTCGGGTTCACGGGATATCAGACTGAGGATATTACCGGTCTGTACTATGCGCAGCGGAGATACTATGATCCTGCGATTTCACGTATGATTTCAGAGGATCCCATACGATCAGGGATGAATTGGTATATGTATTGCGGAAACAATCCGCTCAGCTATGTAGATCCGCTGGGGCTGGAGCATGTCGTCGTCTCGGGGGGGCCTTACTCAGAAACCGACAGGCAAAACGGCAATTACTATTACGAATTTATTGATCCGGCACTCAAACGTTTGGATGAATTAAGCAAATTGAATGACGGAGAAACCATTACTTGGCTTGTTGCCTCTGACGGATGGACGTTTCAAGATCGGGCTAACCTTCAAAAAACAGCGGATAAATACGGTTATGATCTCAGATTTTTCAACAGCGACACAGATGTCTATAGATATATCGATAAGCCCGGACGTGAGAGCGACTTAATTACAGATTTTACATCGTTTTCCCATGGATGGCAGGGCGAAGTGCCCTATCATTTTGATTACAGCAACAACTATAGGGGGAGCGGGACTTTAAATCGGGATACGGTGCCTGATCTGAGACACGCCTTTGCCGCAGGCTCTATATCATGGTTTTATTCCTGTAATACGGCGGCCGGTGGCGATATGAGTTTTGCGTCAGCTTGGGCAAGACAAACGAACTCTACGACGTTGGCTGTTGATGGCAAAACGGTTTACTCAGGGATAACGGACGGCGGCTGGTGGAACGCCATAAGGAAAAATAGCAGATACAAAGAAAGAGGCAGACAGGGTTATAATGATAAAGGTTCGGATCGCTATCCGGGATTAGCTGAAGGGGCGCGATGGATGGTATTTTTCCCTAACGGATGTTATGAGGGCGCTCCTACCAATATATGGACCTTATATCGGCTCTTTATGCAAGTACAGAGCGGCGGACCGTTTTGTGAAGGGTAATATGAAGGATGAGGGGAGGTCATGTTGAATAAATGTTGAATAGAGGAAAGAGCGTTTGCTCAATAACCTTTGGTGTCTTGTTTGGATTGGTCAGCGCAGCCTTAATACTTGTTATTGTTGCCGGAGGAGACATGGGAGAGAAGAAAGAAGTCAAGAAAAACTTTGCCGCTATGCAAGACCATTATGCTGAGACAAAAAACTATTTTTATGACCATCACGATCTGTTTGACGCCATTTATGACATGCTTGAGAGAAAATCGGCCTATGGACATTTCTCAATAGACTATCAAGGGATACACGCTTACTTCGCCCAGGAAAAAGATTTTGTCAGGATGAATTCAAAGCCTGTCCAGTTTACAGATGAAGAATTGCGGACGCTCGAAAGCTTCTTCGAGGGATATGACTATGATCGTTTGGAGATGCTGCGCATTGATCAGGATTCAAGATTTACGATGTTCAACAAAGGGAATTACGAGAACGGAAGATACAAAATTCTCATTGTCCCGGCACAGCCCCAGAATATTTATTCTTGCCAAGCCCTTCACGCGGAATATCTTGATGAAAATTGGGTTGTGATCCAAAGCTGCGAATCACCAAGGGAACAGCATGTCTTTATTTGGGAAAGGGACGCCGGAGGCAAGATCATTCTGGGCAGTCCGCCCTATCCTGTCGCGCCATAAGTCCTGTGGTGATAGTTGGACGCGATCATGTGGCATCTTGTAAGGAAAGCCAGAGGTGACGGCGATGCCTGACATCAAGAAATACGAACCCTTGTGGGGCGCTTGGTATGTAGAATCTTTGATTGGCCGGGGCGCTTTCAGCAAAGTCTACAAAGTCCGCCGGGAGGCTTTTGGCAAAACCCATTATGCGGCTGTCAAAATCATTCCCGTTCCCCAGGATGAAAGCGATCTCCAGCTGATGAGGCGGGAAGGACTTGATGAGGCGTCTGTGCGCGGTTTTTTTCATGCCTTCGCTAAAGACATCATTTCCGAAATAGACTTGATCAGCCAATTTCGCGGCAACAGCCATGTTGTCAGCATTGAGGATTACCAAATCATTGAAGAACAAACCGACACCATCGGCTGGGATATCCTGATCCGCATGGAACTGCTCACAAGTCTGGCCGATCATATAGAAGAAATCCCCCTGTCGGAGGAGGAGACAATCAAGCTTGGCATCCATATGTGCCAGGCTTTGGAACTGTGCGCCCTTAAAAACATCATTCACCGGGATATCAAGCCCGGCAACATTTTTATTTCCCAGTACGGCGACTACAAACTGGGGGATTTTGGCATAGCCCGTCAGGTGGAGCGTACCGGATCGGAATTATCTAAGAAAGGCACAATCACCTACATGGCGCCGGAAGTTTTCAAAGAAGAGCCATATGGGGCAAGTGTGGACATCTATTCCCTGGGTATTGTCCTGTACAGCCTGTTGAACAGGAACCGGACCCCTTTCTTGCCGGACTATCCCCAGCCCATCTTGCCTGCAGACCGGGACCGCGCTTTGCATAAACGTATGAGCGGAGAAACAGCACCTGCTCTTCAGACGCTGAGCCCAGACCTGAACAAGCTGATACTGAAAGCTTGCGCCTACAACCCCAAAGAACGCTACGCCGGTCCCGCGGAAATGAGAGAAGCGTTGGAGCATTTGACAATTGACAATGGAGGATGCCGGTCAGGCGCCGCCCAGAGGATGGTTCCCTTCGCGCAGACAGGGGGCGTCTCATGGCCTGATCATTCAGAAGAGAAGCAGACATTGGAGGAAGAGGAGGCAGCAGCCGACTCTCCGGTTGACGATTGTCAATCCCCTTGGTGGGAGCCCAAGATGCGGCCGATCCCATTTCAACCGGGTATTTACCAACCGGTTCCGTCAGGTGACCAAGTTAGCCGGCGGGATACCGGAGAAGGGGAAAGTAACGTCCGCGCCGATTCTCAGGATAGTTCTGACGAACCCTTTGACACCGAATCTTGGGGTGATGCTGAGGCTGCTACTAAGGTTAAGGCCGAGGCCTCGGCCAGGATGGGGGCCCCGGCTAAAACGGAGACGCCGGTTAGGACAGCGACTCCGGCGAAGAAGGACAGAATTGATCGGCGTGTGGCAAACCCCACCACCCGCGTGCCGCAGCAGCAAGCAATCGATCAGCAGCAGCGTATGCTCATAACCGTTTTTCTGGCTGCGCTGAAAAAGAACAGAACCGCTATTATTTCCATTGGACTCGGCGTTCTGGCGGCTGCGGCGATTGTGATTACAGTTATGTTGGCGGCAAACAGAACGGAAAGAGCGCCAATAATCGGGGAAATATCAGAACCTATCATACCAGAGATCTCTTATGATGAGTACACCGTTTTTTTTAGCGAAACCTTCAAGGGGGGGGAATTCACCCGGGATTGGGCGGTGATGAACGGTGAGGCGGAGGTTCGCAAGGGGCCGGAGGACGCGTTGAAGAAACCGGCGGGCCTCGTTTGGGATTCGGAGCCGGTTTTTGAAGACGCCTTCAGCGGAGGGGCTGTTGATGCTTCGAAATGGGGCAATGCGGCTGACGGATCTATCGATAACGGCAGAATGAAAATAGCTGAAGGCCGCCTTTACATTAATCGACCTCCTGTGACCGTTTACGCGATTGAGTTTGATTTGGAAAAGAGTGATCAACATCCGGAGATTCAGGACTCATGGTTTATGCTCCAGTTTATCGCTCCTGAAGCGTTGAACGAAGGGAACTGGGACTATGCGCAAGCCTTGCTGTTTCGGCGCAACGGCAGCGGCGTTAAACGTGTCGACCGGGGGCCGGCGGGAGAACAGATTGAGATAGCCATAGGGGCGTCCACCAGAACAGAGGTGGGAGATCCGCCTCTTTCTGTGCGGGTGGAGATTGTTGGCGGTTATGTTACCGTTTATACGAAGTCTTCAGACGGACACTACGTTCAGGAGGGAGAGCGCTTCTTTGCCGAGGTTCTCAAGAACCCCATGCATGTCGGGTTTTTCCGTTATAATGTGACAGGATATATCAATAACGTTAAGCTGTATCAGCCACTGCCTCTGTTGGTTATGGAGGATAGTTTCAACAGAAAGGACGGGGCGAATCCTGATAACACCAAGTGGTACAATGGGGAGTTTGGGGTGGTTGAAGGTGGTAGAATGCGGGTGGGATCTGATTTTCTTTGTCTGAAAAAAGCTTTGGCTGGTTTTGTTTTGGAATTTGATTTGGCGCTGACCGAGGATGCGGATGCCGATTCCTGGATCAAGGTGCAGTTCCGGGGCGCCGATAATCGGGATACAGGAAATGACAGACCCGCGTTGACATTTCATGCCGATGGGATCTCTTTCTATGATCCGGATCCGCCGACGCGTTCTGTCCTGCTCTCGGGTTTGGGACTCAAGGCTGGAGATCCGCCGCTTTCTGTGCGTGTCGAAATCTTTGGCGGCGCGTTAACGGTGTATACCAAATTCTCTGAGGAAGAATTCGAGGAGCGCGGCACGGTGAAAGCTGAGATCCTCAGAGATAGATTCTTTTTCTCATGCTTTTCTTCTCAAGGGGTGGGAGCTTATCTTGACAATGTCAAACTCTATCGGGAACCGCCGCCGGAGGCGAATTACGCATTGCGATTCACAGAGGACAGCCGGTTGACGGCGGACGCTTTAAAGCCTACAGCGACAAAGGGTGAGATGGCAATCCATTTCAGGCTTAGCAACCTTGGCGACGGCAAAGAGGGGGGCGTCTGTCTCGTTGATGATCAAGGCGCGGGTTATGGCTTCCGTCTGACCGCCGGTCCGGGAAACGCGGGGCAGCTGACTTTAACAAAGACAGAGGAGTATGGTGCGGCTGAGGAAATCATCAGAGACTGTTCTGCGGAGACATGCGGCCCCGGCGCTTGGGAATCTGTTTCAGTGCTGTGGAACACCGGGGATAAAACTTTTGAGATGTATGTGAACGGTGCGCAGGTTGGCGCCGGACAAGATGTGGATTATACGTCGTTTACCAAGATTGTTGTGTTTGGATCTGCCGGCGTGTATATGGACGATATCCGTGTTGATTCCGTGCCGGTGGACACTGAATTATAAGGGGTTCTTTGCCAAACTCAATCTGAAAAATCTGAAAAATCCGAGAAAATCCGCTAAGATTCCCTTGACAAAGAACGTATGTTCGGTTATTCTGAAATAGAACATGTGTTCCTTTTGGTTATGGTCAGGACTCTGAGTCCGGAAGGAGATAGGATTATGATTCAACAGAGGGAGATTGTTAAGGATAGGGGCGGCAAAAGGGCATCCCATATTAAGCTTGTCTATGTTAATCCTGCCTTTGTTAAGGGTTCAAACAAGGAACCCGTACATGGTCAAGCTGTTTGTGGTCACTCCTCGGGGAACATGATTATTGGCCCGGCGGGACGAGGCAAGTCCGTCTGCCGGACTGGGGTTAGTAAAAACAGCGCCTGGATCCGCCAGATCGCCTTGGGGTTAAGTCTGCTGCTGGGAATGGGTCTGATTCTGTTTATAGCCACAGCTTCTTTGCCGGCGGGTACAGCAGTGGGGACAGAGTCCAACGAAATAAATCTTATATTTAAACCGGTTGTGGTTCAGGAGGGCGAAAGTTTATGGCGGCTGTGCAGCCAGGCCGGGCTCGATGTCAGCACCGAAATTCTTATTGGGAGAACGCTCAAATACAACGGCCTTCAGGGAACCTGTCTAACAGCGGGGCAAACGATTTATATCCCCTGTGGGGAAGCCGGCGCGGACCAATGACGGGATGCGCGCCAACGTAATACTGCGCACTGATGTGACAGTTTGGTGAAGATCTAAAAATAAATATTGAATGTCTCTGATGAGAGCAGTTTATGTTGGAACGTCCGGGAATGAGCGGGTTTTTTGTAGATTGACTTGGTGTTTTTGTAGAACGATTCTAAGTTTGAACGGAGGGAATGCCAGTTCGGAAAGAGAACATTCTAGGCAAATACGGAGAGGGGATATAACTATGCGATGGAAGGATTTGGCGTCTAATCTCAAAGCTTTTGCCGGGAAGCGTTTCGTTAAGCAAAATGATGCGGCTGAAAAGGCTGAGGATATTGATAAATGGATTGACACGCTCAAACAAGAACCGGCGGGAACGATCCGTTTTAAAGAAGCTCGCAAACTGATCGCCCGGCAGGTCTATCAGGAGGCGAAAGATTATTTGCGTTCGGTTTTGCCGAAGGCTCTGCGCAGCGAGATGAGCGAAGTCAATCTGTTGCTGGCTCAATGCAGCTACGGACAGGGATTGCTGCAGGAAGCTCTCACATACGTGGAGGAAGCTCAAAGATACGAGAACTATTCCTTGCGGGCCTTCAGTCTGCACGCGGACTGCCTTCTGGAGATGGGGGATTGGGAAGCGGCTATTGATGTGCTCAACCGTGCAAAATGCACGTATCCTGAAAACGCGTCTATCCTTTTTCGATTAGGGAACATCCACTTCTATTGCGAGAATTACCAGGACGCCCTCAACTGTTTTGCCGGCTGCTGTACTCTCAGGCCACGCAGCAGCATTTACTGGGAGATGAAAGCCGAAGCTCAGTTGAAACTCAAATTCCTCAATGGGGCGAACAACAGTTTCAAGAGGGCTTATTGGTATGCCGGATCCAATGAGACGTTGATTCGCTGGGCTTATTGTCAGGCTCTGCATGGAGATCTGGATAAATCCAAACGCAAATACGAAAGAGCTCTGCGTTCGGATTCGGATAACCTTGATGTTCTGTCCAATCTGGCTGGCGTCTATCAGAAGCTGGGGCAGCCCGAAAAGGCGTATCCCTTGCTAAAAAAAGCTTTTGAGTTATGTTCGGACGACCCGATTATCCTCAACAATCTCGGTTATATTTCCATGGCTCTGGGACGTAGCCGGAAAGCTATTGAATATTATAAGCTGGCTTTGTCGGAAGGCAACAATGAAGATCTGACCATCATGTATAATTTGGCCGTTTGTTATAGCCAGCGGGGACTGTGGACGGAAGGAATCGCCGTGCTTAGACAGATTCTGGCGATTGATCCGGATGTGGATAAAGCCTGGATTCTGTTGGGAAATATCTACGAACAAAAGGAAGAGTACGGGTATTCGGTTGATTGCTATAATGAATTGCTTAAGTATGCTTAGTTCCCCGGACGGGGGCTCAGAATACTGGCGGATAAAAAACAGGAAACGGCATGATATAGAGTAGACATATTTTAGTAGCGAATTTGGTTAATTAGAGCCTGATTAACCGAATTCGTTTATTTTCATGGAGAGAGACCAGAGAGAGCGGGCAGGTGCGGGCAGGTGCGGGCGGGTTAAGATGACTTGAGCGGGGAAGGACTGTATGTTAAGATATAAGTGCTTGGAGAAGAGGCGCGAAAAGAAGTATGATCAAGCAATCAAGTAATCAAGCGATCAAGATGGAGGAAAGCGAGAATTATGGCTGTTGATATAGCAAAAATCGAGGCTGCCGTCGCGATGATCCTGGAAGCCATTGGGGAAGACCCACAGCGGGAAGGTTTGTTGGAGACGCCGGCGCGGGTAGCGCGTTTCTATGCCGAGGCGTTCAGCGGGTTGGCGGAAAATGGGGATGAGGCGCTGCAGACACAGTTTACGGAAGGACACGAAGAGATGATTATCGTGAAGGATATTCCTTTCTATTCGATGTGCGAACATCATCTGCTGCCTTTTGTGGGGCAAGCCCATGTCGCCTATATTCCAAGGAAGGGTAAAATCTCCGGGTTGTCTAAGCTTGTGCGCGTCATTGAATCCTTCAGCCGCCGGCCGCAGCTGCAGGAGCGGCTGACCACCCAAATCGCCGACACCATTGAACGGGCCCTAAACGCTCTTGGTGTGCTCGTGGTCATTGAAGCGGAACATATGTGTATGACGGTGCGCGGCGTCAAGAAACCGGGCGCGAAGACGCTGACCTCCGCGGTGCGCGGAATTTTGGAAACCAACGCGGCGACGAGAGCAGAAGCTTTTTCGTTAATCCGCGGCCAATAATATGGAATCTGGATTTCCAGCCCTGGGATTCTGAAAGTCTTGAGCAGGAGTTGACCATGGAAACACATGACACAGCGCCCACAGCGCCCACATCCCCCACAGCGCCCACATCCCCTCATCATCAAGGTAAGCTGGAACTTATCGCTGTGCAGCAGTTTGACAGTTATAGCAATTTGTATAAGGTTGTGGATTTTCTTAACCGCAATCTACGCAAACATCATTTGATGTTTGGGTTGACGAAAGACGAGGATATCATGACCATTAATATCTATGAGGTTGAGTAGCATGCGCATTTTGTTGACGAATGACGACGGTTTTCAGGCGCAAGGGCTCCAGGCGCTTTACCGGGTGTTGGCCGAGACAAGCCGACACCAGATTTGTATTGTGGCTCCGGAAAACCAGCAATCGGCGAAGGGCCGCTCGATTACGCTGCACAAACCCTTGTTTCTGACGCGGCACACGTTGCGTTGCGGCGGGAAAGGGTTCGCTGTGGCCGGCACGCCGACGGATTGCGTCAAACTGGCTTTGCAAGGCGGTATTCTGCCTTTTGAACCGGAATTGGTGTTGTCAGGAATTAACGCCGGGCCGAATCTGGGCAGCGATGTCTTTTATTCAGGTACGGTAGCCGCGGCGATGGAAAGTATGCTGATCGGTGTCAAGGCTTTTGCTTTGTCGCTGGCGGTTGAATCCTATACCGAACCTTTGGATTTTGAGCACGCGGCGGCGTATGTGCGAGATGTGCTGTTGGAAGATCCGGTGTTGACGGCCTGTGAGGGTCTGCTCAATGTTAACTTTCCTTATCAGCCTCAAGAAGATTGGCAGGGCGCCCGCTGGACGCGTTTGGGACGGGAGGCTTTCTTCAACAATTTCGAGGTGCGTCGGAATCCCCTGGGTAGGGAATATTATTGGATTTATGGCAATCAGCCTGAGGATAAGTCCGAGGGAACGGATCATAAGGCGATTGCGGATCGGTGTGTTTCGATTACGCCGCTTGTGGATGATTTGACGGACCATAAGGCGCTTCGGCAGTTGACAGTTGATAGTCGCAGTTGACAGTTGATAGTCGCAGTTGACAGGTGATAGTCATAGTTGACAATTGACAGTTGACAGTGGGGCCGGGTTGTACCTGCGCCGGAGCCTCCTGAAGAGAGAATTTCACGAGTGAAACATGTATGGAACTGTTTTATGGAACGGCTTTGCGGGTGAGGGTTAAAAATGGGAGTGGCGCTAAAGGTTTTTGCGATTTTTATGCTGGTTTTCCTGGTGGTGTTTTGGTGGAATGGTTTTCGGGGGAAGAAGAGAACCCGGGGAATGTCCGGGTTTCTGCTGCCGTTGGCCGCGCTGGTGGTTGTGGTTTTTTTGTCTGTTCTGAAAATTTTTATCATCTATAAGATTATTATTCTGCTTGTGACAATTGTTGTGGGTGGGTTGACTTATTGGCATTTTATGGATCGGAGCCGCTGATGATGTTGCGGGAGGACGACCAAAAGTTTGATGTTTGATATAGCCGGTTATACCGAGCATGGGAGGCTTTGGGTAAGGTGATTTTCTGGAATAAATATGGTGAGATTCGCTCGGGCTGGGCCTTGGCGATTATTGTTGCTGTTTATTATTTTATTCAGATCGTCGCCGTGATTGGGATTGGCGCCATTGCCGGCATGACTGCCGCTGCCTCTGGGGCCGGCGTATCCGGTTCTGAGGAATACAGCCAGCTGGTCTCTGACTTGCTTACCAATACATGGGTAGAATTTTTTATGTATTATGAGGTAACATTGCTTACGATTGGAGCGTCGTTACTGTTCTTTTGGCTCCTCTACAAAAAGCCCCCAGCCCGGATGGGGTTGTCGGGGGAAAGGTGGCTGTCCCAGTTGCTGGTGGGATGCCTGTTTGGCATCGCCGCCTTTTGCGCTGTGTTTGGTTTGCTGCTGTTGACCCAATCGGCGGCGGTGACGGGTGTTGATTGGGGGCGGGTGGTTGTCCCGGGGTTCATCGCTGAGGTTTTTTTGGGTGTTATCCTTTTTGTTCTGGTTGGTTTTTCTGAAGAAATTCTGACGCGGGGTTATATGATGTCCGTTATGAGGACGACCCGGGTTAAATGGCTTATCGTTGTGTTGCCGGCTTTGCTTTTTGCCCTTATGCATGCCACGAATCCTGCTGTGACGCTGCTTGGTCTGGGCAATATTATGTTTGTGGGAATTCTGTTTGCCTATATGGTTGTTAGGACGGGTGGGCTGTGGCTTCCGATTGGGTTTCACATAGCCTGGAACTTCTTTCAGGGTCATGTTTTTGGTGTTGCCGTTAGCGGTTTGGAGAGGTCGGCGTTTATGCAGACGGTTTTGACCGGACCGGATTGGCTGACCGGAGGAGCGTTTGGAGCAGAAGGAGGAATCTTGTGTACATTGGTGATTCTGTTGAGTTTGGTTTGCGTCCGTTTCTTTACCAGGAAACCGGCGAGGGATTTTTGGAGCCAATAACAGTTGCCGAATAGCGGATACCGAATAGAGAATATCGAGTATCGAATACCGAACACCGAACACCGAACACCGATAAGAGGAGGATGTCTATGTACCCGCCGACTATGTATCCACAATTTATGCCCCCGCCTCAATACCCGCATATCCGTTCTAAGATGAATCGGGCCGGCGCTGTGATCCTGATCTATTGGGCTGTCAGTATGGCTGTTTCTACTCTTGGGGTCATTATTTTTATGATCATTCAGGCGTTCCAAGGGGTGGCACAAAGCGCGATTCGAGGGGATGTTCTTGATCCATACGCGTTAGCGGAGAGCTTGACGTCCGATATGATGAGCGACTCTGTGTTCATGGCTTTTCTGTTGCTGCTTTCGCCTTTAGCTGCTTATCTTACCGCGCTTTTTGGAGGGTTGCTGACCAACGTCAAGATGAAGCCGCTGCTCAAGCCGAGCCGCCTGAGGCCTTCTATGCTTGTGGTTTTGACCTTGATTATGCTTGGCATTGGCTGTGTGTGCCAATACGTCATTGTGTTTGCTGACTATGTTCTTTCTCATATCAATATATCTTTGTATTTGCCTGAATTATTGGCTGATATGCCGACAGAGCCTTTGGCCGTGTGTTTTTATGGTCTTGCTATTTGCGTTGGTGCTCCCATAGCTGAAGAGTTGCTGATGAGGGGCGTTATGCTGAACGCGTTGAGAATTTACGGCAATGGGTTCGCGGTTATTGTCAGCGCACTGTTTTTTGCCCTGATTCATGGGAATTTTGTCCAAGGGTTGGGAGCGTTTTTCTTGGGTCTTATTTTTGGCATTGTAACGCTGCAGACCGGGTCGCTGCGGCCGGCAATATATTTGCACGCCATTAATAACACGACTTCTTTTGTCCTGTCTTACTTGTTCCTGGCGGCGAAGGGGAATGCTTTTGATGCCGATCTTGCTGACGGGGTTGTCAGCCTGGGTCTTATTGTCGCGGCTGTTGTTGTGGCGGTGATCAAATGGCCGGAGGTGAAGGCGTTCGTGAATGTTATGGGTGTTCGGCCTCAGGCGCCGCAGTATCCTCAGGTATCGCAGTATTCTCAGGCACCGCAGTATTCTCAGGCGCCGCAATATCCGCAGGTTTCTCAGTATCCTCAAGTCCCCCAACAGCCTTATGTTCCTCAGTTTCCCTGGCTGCCAGTAGATGTCCGCTTCTATTGGCCGAGGCGCTGGTTCTGTTTCTGGACATCCTGGAGTATGCTTATCTCTCTTGCGGTCAATACTGCTATTTTGTTTGCCTTGGTTGTTTTGTCCGCTTTGGGGGATTAATTGATAATGATCTCGATAATCCGGAGCCAGCCTGTTGAGCGGGTCCATGTTTACGCTGGACAGTGGCAAGTCGCTGGTGCCTTCGCCAGAACTGGAGCCAGGCTGGCGGCGGTGTCTGCGGAGAAATACGCTCAGAATCGGCAGTTTGCTGCCAAGGCGCTGTCGCTGCAAACAGGAGGAACCGGCACGCCTGAGATCGCCGGGCCGGATGCTGAAAAGCATTCACAAAATACAGAGTATTCTTTTTCGGCAAAGGACGTTATATCGACTTTCGGCCAAGATAAGTGGGATGCTTTCTGGACTCAGTGGCAAAAGGATAATCCTGACTGGGAAACGTGGCTTGACAAAGCAGCCGTTGAAGATGCTCTGGCCGAATAACAACATTGCGAGGTCAAACTTGACATCTCTGTCTGGTTCCACTAGCATGATATCAAGGCCGGGAAAGTCAGTACTGGCTTTCCCGGCCTTGATGGGGTGTTTATATTCTCATTCGACATTCATGGTTTATAAAATAGCCACTCTCATCGATGGAAGGGATGTTTTTGTGAATAAGGCTTCAGGTTCAACAAACTATCACAAACCATGTATGGTTGCAGGGATATTGCTAATCAGCGTTGCGATTTTCGGGGTTATTTATAATTTCACGTATTTTCTTGGTTTTTGGGAAGTTGAAGACTACAGTAATCTTCGAAACCTCAATTCTATAAATTCTTTCAGGCTCCTTTATTATGTGATAACCTTTTTGGGATCTATGGCTCTTATTGCAGCTGGTACCGTGTCATTAAAGCAAACAAATCGTTTAAAGCAGGCGGAAATGCCGTCCCCAGGTAACACCTTGAACGCAGCCTTGAATATCGCGGTAGGCGGCATATTATTAATATGTCAAATAATTGAAAGCTCATTTGACATGATCATATTGCAGAGGGAGCGTGAGTGGGGACGTTTCGATCCTAACATACGCACCCATCTTGCTTTTGAAAAAATCATTATCGGGCTTTTGTTGATTATTGCTTTTTTACTTGTTCTCAATATCATGGTTCGTCTGCGGAAAATGGATATTCGCTTTATGCAGTTGGTATCTGCCTCAGGAATTGTGTTAAATATATATTTTTTTGTTGGGATGCACACGCTTTTTTGGGAATATAACCCATTTGTCAGCTATAATCCTTATGGAGCTTTCTCAATGAACAGGCCCCCCGGTCTGCTTACGGCTTTCTTATGTTGGGGTTCTCTTTGCGCCTTCTATATTTTAAGGGGGTTACTATTAATGAAGACTCCTGGATCCCAGGAATCAGAAAGCGAGCATACAGCCTCAGAAGGACAATAAATGAACTGGGCCCAAACCCCTGGAGAGTCAGAAACGCCTCACGCCTTCCCGAACCACGGCAAAATACTAAGATCCTTCCGGGAAATCCCCTTCACCAGCAGCAAGATCACAACATACACCACGAACCCAAGGCCTGAGATCAGCACAGCCGTCTGGAAGGACAGCAGCGCCCGCTCCAGGGCCAGCTGTTTCAGAAAATTCATGGTGATGTACATAGCGACGGCGGCCAGCAGGGGCTTCAGAAAGATCTTCGTATAATTGAACTTCACTTTGATGTTGCGCAAAATAGCGGCAAAGTTGATGCAGGTCACAACCACGCTGTTGATGGCGTAGGTGATCGCGCACCCCATAATGCCGAATTGGGGCAGAGCCGTGAGATAATACAGCAGCGGTATCCGTATGAACCCACCGATCAGGGAGTTGACCAGAGGCAGATGCATTTTACCGATGCCTTGCAGGATGCCGGTAGTGGTTTGCATCAAATAGGTGAAGAGGCCTGTCACCGCCATGATTTGCAGGGAAGGGGCAATCTGGGGGCTTTTGAACACCCCGGCCAGAATGTCGGCGAAGACAAAGAGAAAAACGGAACAAGGCAAGCCCAGCAAAGCGGTGGCGCGAATGGCGTCGTTACAGCGGCTGCCGGCGACTTTGTGATTCTTCCGGGCCATGGCGCCGGCGATGGCGGGGACCAGAGACGCGGAGAGGGCAAAGGTGAAAACGTTGGGAAAGGTGAGCAAAGTCATGGCTGTGCCGTTGAGTTGGCCGAAGAGGGCCGTGGCTTCCGGTGTGGCGAAACCGGCCCGGCCCAGCTGACGTGGAATGATGAAGGTGTCGAGGGTGGATAAGGAGCTGGCGGCCAGGCGGCTGCCTGTGACGGGCATAGACAGAGTAAAAAGATCCTTGCAGATATGACGGTAACGGATGCGGCTCGGTTGATAGACGCGCTTCTTGTCGTGGCCGCGCTGCCAGGCGTAGCAGATCATGATGATGATCAGAGCCAGGACTTCGGCGGCGACCATGCCTATAGCCAGACCGCAGGCTGCCCATTCCGCGCCCCGGGGCAGGAAGAGCCAGGCGGCGTAGAAGCCCAGGAAGACCCTGGTGATTTGGCCGAACACCTGGCTGATGGCCGAGGGCAGCATGTTTTGCAGACCCTGAAAATAGCCCCGGAACCCTGATGAAACCGAGACAATAAACACCGAGGGCACACAAATTTTGAAAATAAGGCCGACGCGTTTGTCAGGAAAAAATTCTGTTGATATAATGGGTATACAAAGGTAGACAACCAGGGTGACCAGGATGCCGGAGACGAAGAGAATAGACATGGCGGTACGGAAGATTTTGGCGGCGTCTTGGGGAGCGCCCAAGGAGGTTTTTTCCGCCACCATCTTGGCCACGGCCAGGGGGATACCGGCGGTGGTGAACACCAGGGTCGTCATGTAGATGGGAAAGGCCATCTGGTAGAGGCCGTAAGCTTCGCTGCCAATGGTGCGCATGATCAGATATTGATAGACGAAGCCCAGAATCTTGTTGATGAGGTTGGCGCCGAACAGTATTGCGGCTCCGACAATCAGCCGGTTGGTCATGGCGCTCCTCCTTCCCGTTTCACTAACAATATGCGGAGGAAAAACTATTCAGAATAAAAGGAGAGATTGTATTGAAAGCTTATGAAACCAGCTGCATCCGGAATATCTGTCTCGCGGGACACGGCGGAACGGGCAAAACATCCCTTGTGGAGGCCATGCTTTTCAACAGCGGGGTGACAACGAGGGTCGGCAGAGTCACAGACGGCAACACGGTTTCAGATAATTTGCCGGAAGAGACTCACCGGCATATTTCCATCAGCACGTCCCTGATTCCGGTGGAACAGGGTGATGTCAAGATTAATGTGTTGGATACCCCCGGTTATTCTGACTTTATCGGCGAAGTGGTTTCAGCTCTGCGTGTCGCTGAAACCGGCTTGCTGGTGTTGAGCGGCGCGGATGGTCTTGAGGTTCAAGCTGAAATTATCTGGGACATGATGGATGAGATAAAGTTACCCCGGGTCGTCTACATCAACAAGCTGGACCGGGAAAACGCCGGCGCGGAAAAGGTGCTTGACCAACTGAGGAGCGCTTACCCCCACGCGCGTTTCGTCCAGATGCAGATTCCTGTGGGACGGGAGGGGGCTTTCAGCCAAGTTCTTGATGTGCTGGGGGATGTGCCTGCCGCCCAGGCTGATGAAGCCGCCGGACTGCTCGACTTTCTGGCCGAGGCCGCCGCGGAAGCGGACGACGAAGTCATGATGAAATATCTGGACGGTGAGACCCTAACGCCTGATGATTATAAAACAGCCCTCCGGCTGGCGTTGGCCCAGAATCTGGTTGTGCCGGTGCTGTTGGGGTCGGCGGAAAAGAACATCGGTATCAAGGAGCTGGTTCAGTTTCTGGCCGATTTCGCGCCGGCGCCGGCGTCTCAAGAGGGTAAAGCCGCTTTGGTCTTCAAGACGCTGGCGGACGCCTATCTGGGCAAGATGTCGTTCCTGCGGGTGTATGGCGGCGAACTGCACAGCGACAGCCTGTTGTTGAACGCCAACCGGGATGTGGATGAAAAAGTCGGTCAGCTTTTCTTCCTGCGGGGCAAGCACCAAGAAAACACTCAAACCGCTAACGCCGGCGATCTTGTTGTTGTGTCCAAGCTGCAGGAGACCCGTACCGGGGATACCCTGTGCGGCAAGGAGCAGAAGATTGAATTGGCCGGCATTAAGTTCCCCAAACCGACTTATGCGCTGGCTGTGCGGGCTAAGAGCAAAGCGGACGAGGACAAGTTGGGCTCGGCCCTGGTTCGCCTCGTTGATGAGGATCCGACTCTGGAGATCGCCAAACCGGCCGAAACCATGCAAACCTTACTGACAGGTATCGGGGATATGCATATTGATATTACCCGGGAGAAACTTCTGCGCAAATTCGGTGTTGCCGTGGAAAGCGAAACGCCCCGGGTGCCTTATCGCGAGACCATCCGTAAAACAGTGGAAGTCGAAGGCAAACATAAAAAGCAAAGCGGTGGCAGCGGCCAATATGGCCATGTTTGGATTACTATGGAGCCATGTCCGGACAAGGATTTCGAGTTCACGGAAAAAGTGTTTGGCGGCGCCGTGCCGCGGAATTTTTATCCCGCTGTAGAAAAAGGGTTGCGGGAAGCGATGTCGGAGGGGTTCCTGGCCGGGTATCCTATGACGAATATTAAGTGTACGCTTTTTGATGGGTCTTCTCATTCCGTTGACTCCAATGAGATTTCTTTTAAATTGGCGGCAAAGCTGGCCTTTCGCAAAGGCTGCGAACAAGCTAGTCCTGTTCTGAAAGAGCCGATGGTGGAAGTGGAGATTCGTGTGCCCGACAATTTTGTGGGAGATGTTATCGGTGATTTGAACAGCAAGAGAGGCCATGTGCTGGGTATGGAACCGGACGGTAAGATGCAGGTCATCCATGGGCGGGTGCCCCAGGCGGAAATGATGCGTTATACCATTGATCTTAAGGCTATGACCCAGGGCCGAGGGTCCTTTACCAGTGAGTTTGTCGGGTATGAGGAAGTGCCCCCTAAGTTGGGTGAGACCTTGATCGCCCAGTTGAAGGAAAAGTAGACCGCCAATGGTTCGTCTGCTCGCTTGGGGTGGGGATGGATTGCCAGAATTCGCTTGAGGGCGAATTCCGGTGTCCTTCCTTTTGTGAATATGGAGACGTGATACTTCGGGAGGGATTGAAGGGTATGAATACCGGGAGCTATTATTAGGGCAGTTCGGAGATCGTCTTGGCGCAGAGGGTCGCGCCAAAATAACGCGCACCGGAACCATTTTCCAAGGCAAGACGGGTGGTGTGGGGATTGTGAGATTTTTGAAGCGGGCGGTTCTGTTTGTGGGGTTGCTTGTTTTTATGGGAATGGCGATCGTTTTTGGGGCTCAGATTTATGTTAAGCAAACGGCGAAAGCTTATATCCTTGCGGAGGGGACGGAGGCGCCGGTATGTGACGCGATTATGGTTCTGGGCGCGATGGTTTATAACAGTGGCAAACCCAGTCCTATTTTGGCGGACAGGCTGGATTATGCTTATGAGCTGTACCGGCTGGGCAAAGCGAAAAAAATCCTTGTCAGCGGCGATCACGGTCAAAGGAACTATGATGAGGTTAAGGCGATGAAGGAGTATCTGTTGGCCAAGGGCGTGCCCCGGGAGGATATTTTTATGGATCACGCCGGATTTAATACTTATGATAGTATGTATCGCGCGAAGGCTGTTTTTTGTGTCAAAAGCTTGCTGATTTGTACCCAGGAGTTTCATATCGACCGTTCGGTCTATATTGCCCGCAAGCTGGGCTTAGAGGCTTATGGTTATCCCAGCGAGAATAAGAACAATTACAATATGGAATGGTTGAATAACAGGGAGTTTCTGGCTCGGATTAAGGCGGTTGTGGATGTGACGGTGAAGCGGGAGCCAAAGTTCCTGGGTGAGCTGATTCCGATTCATGGGAACGGAATTGTTACAGAGGGCTAGTACTCTACCACACCCAAATCACCTAATATCTTGCTTCATCTTTCGGTACGATACTTCGTCAGTCCCTCCTAGCAGACGCCCGGTATGCGTCGTCGGTTCTTCCTTGCCTCGTGCCGAAATACTTGCAATCTATTAGGCGATTTGGGTGTGGTAGAGTACTAGACGAAGGACGAGAGGTTGCGGGGTCAATGGGGTCAATGGGGTCGATGGGGGATATCATGGCGTTATGAAAGGGGATATCATGGCGTTATGAAAACAGTTCGTTTCGACAGCGCCTCTCTGCCAGAATCTGTTCTCAATGCCTGTGGGCAGGTGGTCAGGGCGTTTTTTCCTGGTGTTCGCTTTGTTGGGGACGGGGATGTGTGCATCTGTTTGGAAGCCTGTTTTTCTGAAGAGTTTGAGTCTGAGTCTGTCTCTTGCGGAAATCCTCATTCTTGTCCCCGCGCCATGTACGCCACTCTTCATACCCTGTCCGTTTCTCGTCTTTCATTTCATGTTTCCCATAACTTGACTGGCGATGAGATTGCTGCGTTATGGCGGTTGGGATTAAGCTGGGACAGGGAGCCTGGAGAGGAATCATTGCTGCGGATAGCCGCCCAGCGTGTTGTGTTGGGGCTTATGGAAAAAGTGACGGGTCGGGTTATGCCTTGGGGGATTCTGACGGGCGTGCGGCCGGGGCGCTTGTGGCATGAGCTGACGGTAGCGGGATTGGCCCCGGAGGCGCGGCGCGGGATTCTGGCGCGCCTTTATGGTGTCGCGGAGGCAAAGATTGATCTGCTCCAGGATGTGGGTGCGGCTCAGGAAGCGGTTTTAAGGGCCTGGCAGGATGATTGTCATGTGGCGGTCTATGTATCGATACCTTTCTGTCCGTCGCGCTGCAGTTATTGTGCTTTCCCCGGTTTTCCGGCGCGAAGGGCGGAGATGGCGGCGTATCTTGGGGTGCTGGGGGACGAGATTGGTCTTCTGGCGCAGGATCTGGAGACCTATGGCTTGAGGATTAATGCGGTCTATATCGGGGGCGGAACGCCGACGGCTTTGGAAACGGGGCTGCTGGAACGTTTGCTAGAGAGCCTGACCGGGTTGCTGCCCATGGCGGGGGCGGCGGAGTTCTGTTGTGAAGCCGGCCGGCCGGAGACGTTGACGGCGGACAAGCTGGCGGTTCTGGCCGCGGCGGGTGTTACCCGCCTCTGTATCAACCCGCAGACTCTTGACGACGGCACTTTGCGGCGGATTGGGCGCAGCCATTCGGCAGGGGATTTTTACAGGGCTTTGGAGTTGGCGCGTCGTACGGCTTCTTGGCATATTAACGCCGATATGATTCTGGGGTTGCCGGGTGAAGGAGAGGGGCATGCTGAGAAAACGATTAAGGGACTTGTGGAGCTTGCCATAGACAGCGTCACGGTGCATTATCTGACGCTAAAACGGGGGGCGGCTTTGGGAAGTGAGAGGCGGGAAGTTGGAGATGGGAGAGATCATGGGGTAAGGGCCGGCGCGGGGCTGGATGAGAATGTGAATGGCGCTGGGGGCGCTGCCGCGGGTGGGGATACCGGGGTGGCTCGGGTCGATGGGTGGCTTGATGACAGTGTGTTGGCGCGTATTGGGGAAAATGTGCGGCGTGAACTGGTCGGTAGCGGCTATCAACCCTACTACCTATATCGCCAAAAAGGTATGGTGGGGAATCTGGAGAATGTCGGGTATGCTCTTCCCGGGGCTCAGAGTCTCTATAATATTGTGATGATTGCTGAAAGTCAGCATGTTGTGGGGTTGGGGGCCGGGGCCGCCAGCAAGATCCGCTTGGGGGATACCCATAAGAATCTTTTTCATGCTAAAGATGTTGCCAGTTATGGGAAGAGGATGCCTGAAATTGTTGAGAAGAGACGGTGGTTTTGGCAATGATGGCAAGACTTCTGACGGTTCTTGGGTTCTTGGGCTGGCATTGTTGTGAGGTGAGAGGAGGCGTGTGGGCGTGAAGTTCAATGGGGAGAGGCTGCCGAAGCTGGTTTGTGTGTGTTTGTTGGTTTTCCTTGTGTGTTCTTGTCCTCAGTTGGGGTCAACCCATGAGGATGCTCGTGGCGGGCGGGTTGCCGGAAGTATTTTGCAGGGATGGATGGGTGCCCGTTATTCGGAAATGAACCTATGGGAAACCGAGCTGAGAGCGATGAGGGCTATGGGTATGAATTGCTTGTTGCTCCAAGATCCTCCGGAACCTCCGGTTTTTGTTGATTGCCTGAAAGCTGCCCGAAAAACCGGGATTAAGCTGATCGTTGGGCTGTCTTCCGATACTGGGGAGTACGCGTCAGGCGGTTCTGATGATGTTGATTTGGCCAGGATTGACGAGGATATTGTCCAAGCCAAGAAAACGTTAACGAGTATGGCTGAACAAGTGGGGGCGCTCTCTCTTGCCGATGGTTTTGACTATGGCAAAACGATTTACGGCTGGTATTTTAACCAGGAGTTTCATAATTCCCGGAAGTTTTATGAGTCTTTCCTCCTGGAGTCTTCGGGCCCAGAGTCTACGGGTCCAGAGTCTGCGGGCCCAGAGTTTGCGGGGGATCCGGATGTTACCGGTTTTTCATATACATATATCCTGGCGAATCATTTGAATCTCTATATTGAGGCCATTGGCGAGGCGTCTTATGTGAATCAAAAGGGCAGAAAAATATCATTGAACCGGCCTCTTGTTTTCAGCCCTTTTTTTGTTGTTGGTGAGAGAGATTTCACCTGCGATGTCAGTGAGTATGAAGGGTTTTTGCATGGGATGTTTGGGCGGGTGAATTTCCGGCCGGAGGATATCATGATGCCCCAAGATGGTTTTGGCGGCAATACGGGATCCGTTGAGGATAGAATGCTTTTGACACCGGAGACCATGGCTCTTTGGTTTGGGGCTCATCAAAGGGCGGCCCAGCATAGGGGAATAAGGCTTTGGATCAATAATGAGTTGTTTGAGTATGATCTTGATGGGGTGAATGGAGAGAATGGGTTGGACGGAGGGAATGGGGTGAACGGAGGGAATGGGGTGGACGGAGAGGATGAGGTAGATGGAGAGGATGGGAGGGGTGGGGAGGTCGGAAAGGATGAGGGGGACGTGATCCGTTTGACGGCCACTTTTGTGGAGCGATTTGTTGAGAATTACAATTTGACGGATAAGTATGCTGAGGCCCATATGGTCTTTTCCTGGAATCATTATTATGATCCTTTGTTGGTTAGCGCAGGGTTGCTGCGGGGGAGAGAATTGCCTGGCTATAATCCGGAAGCTTTTGATGAGGCTTTTCGAAGATTTGTTCTGGGAGAGGCGGATTAGGTTAGGAAGGTCTTACAGCATAAGGAGGGTGTATGGAGTATAGGCAAGCGAACCGAAATGATGTGGCGGCGTTTGTTGAAAACCGGCTTGAGTTCTCAGCTCTTTTTGTAGCTGACGCGGAAATGGACGCGTTCAGGAATCGTACCAAGCGGTATCTTGAGGAACATATTGATCGGGATGATTTGATGGTTTTTCTTGCCGTTGATGATGGGAGAATTGTTTCGTCTTGTATGGCGTGTCTGTTTCTAACCGCGCCGCTTCCCAGTTGTCCCACAGGAAAGAGCGCGACGCTGCTGAATGTTTATACCTTGGAGGCGTATAGGCGGCAAGGGCACGCGGAGACAATCGTTCGTATGTTAATTGAGAGGTTGAGAGAGGCCGATGTTGACAGGGTTTTGCTTGACTATACGGATTTGGGGCTGCCGCTTTATAGGAAGTTGGGGTTTGTGGAGCGGGAAAAGCAAATGCACTTGCGGTTACGTTGAAAAGTTTATAGCTTTTTCCGACTATTATGATATAATACTAAGAGCAGGTACATAGTGCTGTGAGCGTTTGTTTTCTATGTTTATCTGTCTGCTTGACCGGGGGTCAACCAAAAAAGAGAGGAGTCTACACGTGAGTATCCAGCGAATAAAGGGCACCCAGGATATCCTGCCGGACGCCGTTTGGCCCTGGCAGGCTTTGGAAGAGGAGATCCGGCGGCTTTGCCGGGAGTATGGGTATCAGGAGATCCGGACCCCTGTGTTTGAGTCGACGGCTTTGTTCGTGCGGGGGGTCGGGGCGACTTCCGATATTGTGCAGAAAGAGATGTATACCTTTGAGGATGAGGGCAAACGGTCTTTGACGTTGCGGCCTGAGGGGACGGCGTCGGTTTGTCGTGCTTATGTGGAAAATAAGCTTTATGGGCTGCCCCAGCCTCAGAAGCTTTATTATATGGGGCCGATGTTTCGCAGTGAGAACCCGCAGTCTATGCGGTTCAGGCAGTTTCATCAATTCGGCGTTGAGGTGCTGGGAGCTGATGAGCCGCTGGTGGACGCGGAGGTTATCCAGCTGGCGGTGCAGCTTTGCCAGAACCTGGGGGTCAGCGGTCTGGAGACCCAGATCAATTCCTTGGGATGTCCGGAGTGCCGGGCGGTGCACCGGGAGCAGCTGGCGGCTTTCCTGGAGCCAAAGCGGGAGGGGCTTTGTGAGCTGTGTCAGTCGAGGTTGGAACGGAACCCGATGCGGGTTTTGGATTGCAAGAACCCTGAGTGCCAGCGGTTGACCCAAGGGGCGCCAACGACTTTCAGCGCGCTGTGTCAGGATTGCCGTGATCATTTCGACCGGGTGCAGGATTTGCTGCAGTTGGCCCGGGTGAATTATAAGGTGAATTCCCGCCTTGTGCGCGGGCTGGATTATTATCGGAAGACAGCTTTTGAGATTGTGGAGGGGTCCCTGGGATCCCAAAACGCTATCTGCGGCGGCGGCCGTTATGATGCCTTGGTGGAGGAGATTGGCGGTCCGCCCGCGCCGGGTATGGGGTTCGCTCTGGGTATGGAGCGGCTGCTCAAAATCCTCCAAGATCAGCAGATTGAGCTGGAGGATACGCGCCCAGCCCAGTTTGTAACTGTGGCGGCTTTGGGGCGGCGGGCCCAGGATGAGGGGTTCCGGATCGTTAGCCGTTTGCGCCGCAAGGGGATTCCGGCTCAGATGGATCTGATGGGACGCGGGTTGAAGAGCCAGCTGCGGTCCGCCAACCGCGACGGGACGCGTTATGCCATTATTATCGGCGAGGATGAGCTTATCAGGAATCTTGTGGTGATTCGTGATATGAGCGAGGGAACGCAGTTTGAGATCGGGTTGGACGACAGTATTCTTTGGATCGAGAAACAGTTTATTGACAGTTGACATCGAGTACCGAATACCGAACAGCGAGTAGGGGGAAGATCATGTTATCTGCGAGAACGGATATTGGCACGTTGAGTTTGTCTGATGTGGGCCGGGTTGTTGAGTTGTATGGCTGGGTGAATACGCGCCGCGCCCACGCGGATGTGATTTTTGTGGATCTTCGGGATCGGTCAGGGTTGGTTCAGGTTGTTTTTGATCCTGAGGATGAGGAGGTTTACGCTGAGGCTGTTCGAATTCGTCCGGAGTTTGTTCTGGCGGTGCGAGGTTTGGTGCGCCGCCGGCCGGAAGGGACGGAGAATCCGGGGAAGCTGTTGGGGGATCTTGAAGTTGTGGCGCGGCAGGTGACGGTGTTGAACGCTGCCCAGACACCGCCTTTTATGATCCGGGATCAGTTGGAGGTGGATGAGAGCCTTCGCTTGAAGTATCGGTATTTGGATCTGCGCCGACCGGAGATGCAGCGGATTTTTCAGATCCGGCACCAGGTGATGCAGAAAGTGCGCCGGTTTCTGGATGAGGCGGGGTTTCTGGAGATTGAGACGCCTTTTTTGACCAATTCGACGCCGGAGGGGGCTCGGGATTATTTGGTGCCGAGCCGGGTGAATCCGGGCGCGTTTTATGCGTTGCCCCAGTCGCCTCAGCTTTTTAAGCAGCTGCTGATGGTGGCGGGCATGGAGAAGTATTTCCAGATTACCCGGTGTTTCCGCGATGAGGATCTGCGGGCTGACCGGCAGCCGGAGTTTACGCAGATTGATTTGGAGATGTCTTTTGTGGAGATTGATGATGTTCTGATTCTGATGGAGAGGCTGATTAGGGAGGTTTTTCTGGAGTTTGCGGGGAAAGATATGCCTGTGCCGTTCCAGCGGATGTCTTATCGGGAAGCGATGAACCGTTTTGGGTCGGATCGGCCGGATCTGAGGTTTGGTATGGAACTGGTTGATGTGGGGTATGTTGTGAGGGATACGAATTTTCAGGCTTTTGCCCAAGTGGTCATGAGCGGCGGCCGCGCCATGGGGTTGCGGGTGCCGGGGGGCGCGAGTTTGCCCCGCCGTGAGATTGATAAGCTGACGGAGTTTGTCGGTCTGTTTGGCGCGAAGGGGTTGGCTTATATTACCCTTTGTGAGGGGGAGTTGAAGTCGCCTATTCTGAAGTTTTTCGCGGAGGAAGAGATGGCGGCGCTGCTTCGGGTTATGGGGGCCCAGGATGGGGATATTCTGTTTTTTGTGGCCGGGCCGGAAGAGGTGGTTTGGAATTCGTTGGGGAATCTGCGTCTGGAGCTGGGTCGCCGCTTCGAGCTGATCGACCGGGACATGATGTCGTGCCTGTGGATTACGGATTTTCCGTTGTTGGAGTACGATGATAAGGAGAAGCGTTATGTGGCGATCCATCATCCGTTTACGGCGCCCCGGGCGGAGGATGCGGGCAAGCTGACGGAGGCGCCGCTGGAGGTTCGGGCGTTGGCTTATGATTTGGTGGTCAATGGCACGGAGCTGGGCGGTGGCAGCATTCGTATTCATGAGCGGGAGGTTCAGGAGAAGGTGTTTGCCTTGCTGGGTATTGATGAGGAGCAGGCGGCGGAGAAGTTTGGGTTTTTGCTGGATGCGTTCAGCTATGGGACACCGCCTCACGGGGGTATCGCTTTCGGCTTGGATCGGTTGATGATGATTTTGACCGAACGGGATAACATCCGGGATGTGATCGCTTTTCCGAAGACCCAGAGCGCCACGTGTCTGATGACAAAGGCGCCTGCGCCTGTAGTGCCGCTGCAGCTGCGCGAGTTGCATATTAAGGTGGATGTGTAGGGCGATTGATACTGATGGGTTGGAAATGATGGGATGAAACAGAGTGGATGAGGCGTGTGGGAAAATCAAGTTGGATGAGATGAAAGGAGTATTTTTATGGCCGGCGAAAATCTTAAGGTCTTGACAGCAGAAAATTGGGATGCGGAAGTGTTGCAGGCTTCTGGTTCGGTTATCGTTGATTTTTGGGCGACTTGGTGTCCGCCTTGTCGTATGATTGCGCCCGCTTATGAGGCGTTGGCGGAGGAGTACGCGGGGAAGCTGACTTTTGGGAAGTTGGATACGGATGCTCATAGTTCGATTGCTCAGCAGTATGATGTTATGACGATTCCGACTTTTGCGGTTTTTCGTAACGGCGCGGTTGTGGAGCAGTTGATTGGGCCTAAGAATAAAGCGGTTCTGAAACAATTCATTGATGGCTGCCTTTGATCTGTGGGGGTTTTTGTATGAATTTTATAAAAAGAGGTGTTACCAGCGTAATCAGGAAGCCGGGGAAGGCTTTGATTCTTCTGGCGCTTGTTTTTGTCTTGGGAATTATTATTGCCGGGGCGATCTCTATCCGGCAGGCTGTTGAGAACACGGAGAGCAATCTGCGCGCCAAGATGAGTCCGGTGACAATGGTTTCTTATGATCAGAGTGTTCTAATGGCTGCTTTAAAGCGAACTCCTGAGTTTGTTCCGGAGCCTCTTTCCGTTGAAGTGATTGAGAAGATTGGCGCTTTGTCTTATGTGAAGAGCTTTGATTATTCAACTATGGTGTCTTTGGAAAGTGATTCGCTGCAAAGCTATGATGCGAGCGGCGGTCAAATGATGGGGTTCGCCTATTTCGGCTTGAAAGGCGTCAACAATCCGGATCTGATTGATTTGCAGGAAGGGAGAATCGAGCTTGTTGCGGGCCGCGTCTTCGGTGAAGATGAGATGAGAAACCTGACATTCACGGCGATGGTTTCGCAGAATTTTGCGAACGAAAATAATTTGTCTGTGGGTTCTAAGATGTCTCTGGAGAGTAAGATTTATGAGCTGAGTGACGAGCCAATTGTATGGGGACCGGATGGGATGATGGGCGAAAGACCTGTGGCGGCGTCCCAAATGTACGAGTTCGAAATCATCGGTCTTTTTGAGCCGGTGAAGCAAGTTCGGGAAGATAACGGGATGATGGATTTTCAGTGGATTGATACTGAGGTGGAGAACAGGATCTACGTTTCTAACCGGGTCGCCAATGAGATCGCCGCTTTTCAGTTCAATGAAGAGGTCAAATTGGATCCGGAAAGAGCTAAGTATTCTTATTCGTATTATGAACCTTTGTATGTGTTGCATGATCCGCTGGATCTCGAAAAATTTAAAGCTGAAGTTCAAGCTCTAACGCCGGATTATTTTACAGTGATTGATACCGCCGGGTCTTTTGATCAGGTGGCCGCGCCCATGAGATCCTTCCAGAGTATTGCGGTGATCATTCTTTATACGGCTGTGGTGGCCGCGCTTATTATCCTGAGCCTTGTGATTACCTTGTTTCTGAGAGATCGTAAGCGTGAAATCGGTATTTATCTGTCTTTGGGTGAAAGAAAGAGTAAGGTGGCTGGTCAGATTGTTTTGGAGGTGATCGTTGTGGCGGTGCTGGCGATTACCCTTTCGTTGTTTACCGGCAATATTCTGGCCGGTGTCATTTCGGAATGGATATTGATTGATCAAATCGCGGCGGAGCAGGCGTCAATAGATGATATATATGGTCGCTCTGTGATGTTCACCGAGCTGGACAGGATGGGGTATCGAAGCGATATTTCCAGTGATGATCTGTTGCAGAATTATGCGGTGTCGCTGAATTGGGTGACCGTGTTTTTGTTCTTTGCGGTTGGTCTTGGGACGGTTTGTCTTTCGACGCTGGCGCCGATTGTGTATACGACGCGATTGAATCCTAAGAAGATAATGATGTAGCCGCCAATTTGTCTGAAGGGGAGGGACGCCCGTGAAGGCTGTTATCACTATGACGGGAAAGGATCGCCTTGGTGTGATCGGCAAGGTGTGTACTTACCTGGCTGAGCAGAGCATTAATATTCTGGATATTTCTCAAACGGTTATTGGGGAATATCTCAATATGGTTATGATCGTTGATCTGGCGGCGGCCGGAGCCGCCTTTGACGATATTGCCACGGGGCTGGAACGGTTGGGGCAAGAGATTTGCTATGTCATTCGAATCCAACATGAGGATATTTTTAACAGTATGCATAGGGTTTAGCAATTGACAATTGACAGGGCTGATATCCTTCGGCCTGTGGACAAATTGACAATGGGGACAACAACATGAGCAGGAGCAACTTGCTGATATCTGACAATTGATAATGGGGAAGGGATAATAGGAGCCGTTATTATGATTTCACATGTTTCTCATGGCGAAGTGCTTGAGACCAATAGAATGATTGATGAATATAATCTTGATGTTCGTACTATTACCATGGGCATTGATTTATTGAGTTGCGCTGACGCTGATTTGGGGCGTTTCATGGCGAAGATTTATGATAAGATTACCCGGAAGGCTGAACATCTGGTGCGAACCGGTGATGAGATCAGCCGCCAGTTTGGTATTCCTATTGTGAACAAGCGTATTGCTGTGACGCCTGTTGCTTTGGCGGCGGCAGGCTGCCGGGCTTCTTCTTATGTGGCGGTGGCTGAGACTTTGGATAGGGCGGCGAAGGAAGTTGGCGTTAATTTTATCGGCGGGTTTTCCGCCCTTGTTCATAAAGGGTATACGGAAAGCGACGCGGTGTTGATCGATTCGATCGCGCCTGCCTTGAGCCAAACGGAGCGCGTTTGTGCCAGCGTTAATGTGGCTGCCAGTCGTAATGGCATCAATATGGACGCTGTTGTCAAAATGGGCGTTGTTATTAAGGAGATGGCCGAGTTGACCCGGGAGCGGTCTTCTATCGCTTGCGCTAAGTTTGTGGTGTTTTGTAACGCGGTGGAGGATAATCCTTTTATGGCTGGGGCTTTTCATGGGGTGGGGGAGAGGGATTGTGTCATCAATGTGGGCGTGAGCGGTCCCGGTGTTGTTAAAAAGGCGCTGGAGGAGGTTCGGGGAGGCGATTTTGAGAACCTCTGCGAAACCATTAAGCGTACGGCCTTCAAAATTACGCGTGTGGGTCAGCTTGTGGCTCAGGAAGCTTCTGCCCGGTTGCAAGTTCCCTTTGGGATCATTGATTTGTCTCTGGCGCCGACGCCGGAGCGGGGGGATTCTGTGGCGGAGATTCTTTGTGAGATGGGTCTTGAACATCCGGGAGCGCCCGGTACGACGGCGGCGGTGGCTTTGCTTAATGACAACATCAAGAAAGGCGGTATTATGGCGTCTTCTTATGTCGGCGGGTTGAGCGGGGCCTTCATTCCGGTCAGCGAAGATCGAGGTATGATTGAAGCTGTCCGGGCGGGAGCTCTGACTTTGGAGAAATTGGAGGCGATGACCTGCGTTTGTTCGGTGGGACTTGATATGATTGCTGTTCCGGGCGATACGACGGCGGAGGCGATTGCCGGCATTATTGCCGATGAGATGGCCATTGGCATGATTAATAACAAAACGACGGCTGTGCGTTTGATTCCGGTTGCGGGTAAGGGTGTTAACGATACTGTGGAGTTCGGTGGTTTGCTGGGGTATGCTCCCGTTATGGCGGTCAACCCTTTTGGGTGCGCGGCTTTTGTCAAGCGGGGAGGGCGCATTCCGGCGCCTGTGCATAGTTTTAAAAACTAGTACTCCGCCAAGTGATTTGGACTTGACGGAGTACTAGCGCCCTTTGGAGGTGCTTCTGATCATCGATTCTTGAACAAATGAGCGGGGAGCTTTTTCAGTGGAAGGACTTTTTTCTGCAAAGCATATTGTTGGGTTGATCTGGGTGGCAGTTATGATTGTCTGTTTCTGCCTGATCAGCAAGAGGGTTGAGAGAGCGAAGGGGATTGGCCTTGTGCTTAAGGCCGGGGCTATTTTGCTGGTTGTTATGGAGCTGGCAAAATATCTGTACTTGTTTCTTCATGGCGCGTTGACCTTCTATTATTTCCCGTTGAATTTTTGCAGTCTGATGCTATACATCTATCCGATTATCGCTTTTTGGCCCGACAAACAATTATCCCGGATGCTTTTGCCTTTTGCTTTTGCCGGCGGTATTTTGGCCGGGTTGATCGCTCTTATCCTGCCCACTAACATTTTGGGGCCTGCCGATGCTCCTTGGCTTAGCGAGGCGAGTGTTCTTCCCATTATTAGTTTCATCTATCACGGCATTATGGTCTGGTACAGCGCTTATCTCGCTTACAGCCGGTATTATGTTCCCCGTTACCGGGATACAGGGAACACGTTGGGTTTTGTTCTGTTCTTCGCGGTTATCGCTGTTGTTGTGAACACCATTACCGATCAGGATTTTATGTTGCTGCGGTATGGCGTCGGCAACCCTCTGGCGGGGTTGATGGATTATCATTATTTCTGGTATATTCTTGTCCAAGCCATTTTGGTTGTGGTATTAAGTTCCGCGCTGATTTTTGTTGTGAAGATGGTTAGCCTAATATCAATGAAAAAGGAGATTTGAGGATGAAAAGACTGTTTGCTGTATTGGTTATCAGTTGCTTAGTTGTGCTGGGTGTTGGCTCTTTGACAGGTTGCCAGCAGACAAGCGATAAGCTGATTGTGGCTATGGAATTGGCTTATCCCCCTTTTGAAACCAAAGATGACGCGGGAAACCCTGCCGGGGTCAGCGTCGATTTCGTGAAAGCGTTGGGCGCATATTTGGGCAGGGAGGTAGAGATCGTTAACACCGCCTGGGACGGCTTAATTCCGTCGTTGCAAACCGGGAAGGCCCATATTGTGGTTTCGTCAATGACCATTACGGAGGCGCGCCGGCAGGAGGTTGATTTTTCTGATCCGTACGCCAATTCTTTGCTGGCTATTCTGGCTAACAAGGATTCCGGCATTGCGGGCATCGATGATTTGAATCAGCCGGGCAAAAAGGTTGCGGTCAAGACCGGTTCAACAGGACATTTGTACGCGCTGGATAACCTGAAAAACGCGGAGGTTATCGTTTTGGCTGATGAGAGCGCTTGCGTGGTTGAAGTGGCGCAAGGGAAAGCCGATGGGTTTTTGTATGATCAGCTGACTATTTATCGGAACAATCAGAACCATCCGGATACGACTGTGGCGGTCTATATTCCCTTTCAGGATGTTGAGCCCTGGGGGGTTGCTGTGAAGAAGGGTGACACGGGGCTCTTGGATGACATTAATCTCTTCATCAAGAAGTATACCGCGGAAGGCGGTTTTGACGCGCTGACGGACAAGCATCTGAAAGAAGAAAAGAAAGCTTTTACGGAATTGGGGTTTCAGTGGTTTTTTGATTTGAACCATTAGGAGAGCTATGGGCATATTCGTTTCGGATACAGAGAAAAACCATCCCTTGAAAGCCGCGTTTAATTTGCTGCTTTTGTGTGTTGCTTTAGTGGTGTTGTTTTGGCTTGCCCTTTCCAGAATCGGGGTTGCCTTTGATTTCTCGTTTTTACCGGCTTTGCGGGGCAGGTTGTGGGCCGGGTTCTTGATGACGGTTGGCCTCAGCCTGGCCAGCATGGTGGTCAGCTTGTTTCTGGGAATTGTCAGCGCTGCCGCCCAGTCAGCCAGAGTCTTGATTCTGCGTTATCTGGCTAAGTTGTATGTGACTTTTATCCGTGGGACGCCTTTGATTATGCAGATTTATCTTTTCTTCTATATCGTGGGCACAGCCTTGGGGATCGAAAACCGGTTTGTCTGCGGCGTGCTGATTCTTTCGATCTTTGAGGGCGCCTATATCTCGGAAATCATCCGGGGCAGTCTGCTGTCTATGGACGAGACACAGCTGGAAGCGGCTAAAGCGGTGGGGTTTACCCGGAGGCAGACCGTTAGTTTGGTGATTCTGCCGCAGCTTGTGGCCAGGACGCTGCCGGCGCTGACAGGACAGTTTGCGTCTATTATCAAGGATTCATCGCTGTTGTCTGTTATTGCGGTGATTGAACTGACGCAAACGATGCGGGAAATCAGTGCCGTGAATTTCAAGCTGTTTGAATGTTACCTGTTTCTGGGGGTGTTGTATTTATTGCTGACCCTTCCGGTTTCGCTGATGAGCAAACAGTTGGAACGGAGGTTTGCTTTTGCGTCTTGAAATGCGGGGCCTGTGGAAAACCTTTGATTTATCGGGGCGCGCCGGGCGCGCCGGACGTTCCGGTCATAGCGGCGCCGATCCCGATTATGATTATAGCCGCGGTCATGATCAGAAGACTTATGTTTTGCGGGATATTAACTTTGATGATGATATCAAAACCTTGGCGCTTATTGGCCGTTCCGGCTGCGGGAAGTCGACGCTGCTGCGGATTCTGGGCGGTCTTATTCCCGCGTCGGGCGGAACAGCGGTTGTTGACGGTCACAGGGCGGTTGACCATGAGAATTACCGGAAAAAGATCGGGTTTGTTTTTCAGCAGGGAGGTCTTTTTTCCCATTTGAGCGCGTGGGAGAACATCACTTTGCCGTTGATCAAAGTCCATGGTTTTGCCGGAGAGCGAGCGAGGGCGAGGGCTCATGAACTGCTTGAGCGTTTCGGTTTGATTCAGGAGGCGGATAAGAAGCCGTCTCAGCTTTCCGGCGGGCAAAAACAGCGCATAGCTATTGCCAGGGCTGTGGCGCCCAAACCGGGGATGTTGCTGCTGGATGAGCCTACTTCCGCCCTTGATCCTGAGTATACCACCGAAGTTTTGAATATGATCCGTGAACTGAAAAAGGAGAACTTGTCTTTTATCATCGCTACCCATGAAATGGGATTTGCGTTGCATGCCTGTGAGAAGGTCGCGTTTTTGTGTGAGGGCAGGATAATGGAGTATGGGGCGAGCAAGGAGGTTTTTGCGAAGCCTGCAACGGCGGCGTTGGCTGAGTTCTTGTCGAAGTTGCTGGAGTGGAAAGTTTGAACAAGGGACAATTGGGACAATGGACAATGGACAATGGACAATGGACAATGGGGACAAGGGGCAATTGGGACAAGGGACAAGGGGGACAATGGGCAAGGGGCAATTGGGACAAGGGACAATGGACAATGGACAATGGGGACAAGGGGCAATTGGGGAACGGTATCAGGCATTTCAAGTGGAGGATTAGAGTTACATAATTGGGATTTGTGGAATTAATTTCATGGTATAGATCGGTCTTAATAGTGTTGACAAGACTCCTTTGTGAGGGTATGCTTATTGCACAAGTGTGTAAATTAGTATTCGAAGGGGGCGCAGTCTTTATGTTAAACGGATCCGGGAATGATGACAGGAAAAAGCCGACGCTGAGCGAAGCGGAATGGGATCTTATGACAGTGCTCTGGGCGGAAGGGTGTCCCTTGACTTCCACCTTTATCATGGATCATCTGACCGGTCGCGCTTGGCCCCTTTCCAATGTCATGACCATGCTGGCCCGGTTGTGCAGAAAAGGGTTCGTCCATTGTGATCGTTCCACCACCACCAATTACTATACCGCTACCATTTCGGGTGAGGAATACCGGGAATGGGAAGGCCGCAGGTTCCTGAAGAAGGCTTTCGGCAACTCCATCGCCAATATGGTTACGGCTCTGACAAAAAGCGGCGCTCTGAATGAGCAGGATATCATCGAACTGCGTAAGGTTCTGGATCAGGAGGATCAATAGGGGGGGGATAACCTGTGCCGGAGCTTGTACAAATGTTTTTTCTGAAATTCATTACCGTTTCTTTGATTGCCGGGCTGCTAATCGGCGTGGTTATGGCGGCGACGCCGTGGTTGAGCAGAAGATATTCCCCCCGGTGGCGTTATCATGTCTGGCTGATTCTGGCCCTGTGGCTTATTTTGCCGGTGACCCTGCCCGGGAGCTGGGCGTTGTTTACCTTCTCTGTGCCGGATTCCGCCGTCAGTAGGTCTGCTGATGGCGCTTCCGGCGGCAGGACCGCGTCTGAACCGGCGTTTCGGAATCAGGGGACGGATGACGTTACGCCGGTTCCGGAAACAATTCAGACGGAAGGTCTGACGGTTGTTGGAACAGGGGTTCCTCTTTCGGCGGAGACAGACGAAACCGCGGGAATTAACGGGATTTTGTCTGGTATCGGGATTCCATCCGGTATGTCGCTGTTGGATGTTCTCATTATGTTGTGGCTGTTGGGAACTGTTTTCTTTCTCTGTATGCGCGGGATCGCGATTCTGCGGTTCCGTTCCTGGCTCCACCAGGCCTGGCGGCCCTGCGACAGTGTTGACATAACCCGTTTCGTCCGTCAGGCTATGGAAGAGACAGGTTTCGAAAAGAATATGCCCATCAGGGTCTGCCGGGCGGTACAAAGTCCTTTTGTTACAGGAATGATCAATCCGGTGTTGGTTCTGCCTGAGCAGGAGTACAACCCCCGCCTGCTGGGGCATATCATCCGTCATGAACTGACTCACTGCCGGCGTCGTGATCTGTGGTACAAGCTGGCGACGGATCTGGCCAACGCGGTTCATTGGTTCAATCCTCTGGTGTGGATCATGAATCGCGCGAGCAGCCATGATCTGGAGCTGGTTTGTGACGAGCTGGTCATTCATGGGCAGGATCTTGCCCGCCGGAAAGAATACGGCGAGTCGATTCTGTCTACGGTGAAGCCGGGCACGACCTCGCGTCTGCCTGTGCTGACTACGGCTTTCAGCCATGACGCCAATCTGCGCAGAGGGAATCTAAAGGAACTGCAAAAACGTTTTGAGAATATTATGGCGACGACAGTCAAACACGGCGGCCGGGTTTTTCCCATAGGGATCCTGGTGTTGGTTGTGCTGCTGGGCGGGGCGGTTCGGATTGATATTGATCAGACCGGCACTATGAATCCCGGCGATAGTGTGGCTAATGCTCAAAACCTTCTGCCATTGTATGAGTTCTTTGGTCTATCCAATTATTCGGATCCCTGCGCTGATCTTGAAAACTGGGATTTGTTCCCGGCTGATTATCACAACTGGAGAAGTGAGGAAGGAAAACTGGTGCATGACTCGGGCACGGCAAAATCAAAATACGCCCATCTTAAGGACACTGTGGTATCTGATGGAATCATTTTCACAAAATTGACACTGAACGGTAATCCTGATACCGACGATCTCTGCTCCGCTTTGATCCTTCGACAAAAGACCACAGGGAATCAGTGGCAGAGCGGATATGTTGTTTTTGTGGGTTGGACAAAGAAGGGGATGATGTTAAATGTTAATAAGGGAATACCCGCCGGCGGTGATGGATTTGCCAATCGACCGGATCTGAAAGGTCACATCATACCTGGAGTTGGCCTTGGAGACGAGGTGACGATCTCAGTTGTCATGAAGGGAGACAGAGTCGATATCTATGGGAATAGTGTTTGGGTAGTCGGATTCAATGACGACACGTTTGCCTCAGGTTGTGTGGGACTTCTGCTGATGGATGCCAAGGTCTCCTTTTATGACTTCAGAATTTATAATAAATATTTATCGCAGTGATTCTGTCGGAGGCGTTGTTCAAAGAGATAGTATGTTTTAGGGCTAAGGGTATCGTGCGGCCGGACAAGCTGTCGTTTCGCCGCTGAAATATACCGAATAAAATACAGGAGATGTTCAGCATGAAACCAAAATTGTGTTGGTTCGTTTTCCTATTCCCTTTTACCTTTGTGCTGCTTCTGAGCGCACAATGCTTTGTAGCTGATGTTTACGCGGCGGATGGGAAAACAGTAACAGTTAAGTTTATCAGCTATAACGGAACCCAACAGGATGTCAGCACAGAAACCCTGACGATAACCGACGGGGAGAGTGTGCAGGTTCAGGTACCGCCGCTGAGCGACTATCCCGGTTGGGAGGTCGGAGAATGGGTCGGTTTGCCGGATGCCACATCTGGCGATTTCAACCCGAAGCAGGTAGAAACCATTTGGGTCTCCGGGGATATCACTTTCTGGGGAATCTATGAACGCCAGGTTTCCCTGACCTTTGAGGTTGACGGCGACGCAGCGCCGGACAATGTTTTCTGTCGGCAATTCGTCAACAGTGCTGATATTACCAGGATTGTTGGCGGACAAACCTTCCGGCTTCCGTCACGAATCAGCAAAGAGGGCACGAATTTTAGTGGCTGGGCGCTCAACAGTACAAACGGTACGATATACCATCCAGGCTGGGCCATCATTGATCTGCAGGGATCCGGCAGCGCCATTATGTACGAGAAATGGAACCCGATTCAATACACCATCACGTACAACTATGAGGTTAATGGCGGTGCTAAAGAGGACGACAACATAGCCATCGAAGATATGCCGGCCAACAGCGGCGACCTTGTGGAAATGAGTCCAAGAGGTAAAAAGGAGGGGGCGGGTTGGGAATTCGTTGGCTGGAATACGGATCCGGATGCGCATCAAGGGATGGAACCCTTTGAAGTGACGAAAGATGAAGTGCTGTTTGCTATCTATAGAAAAGATGTAGAAGTGACTTTTATTGATTACAGTGGGATCGAGCTAACGTCGCCGCCCCAGAAAGAGATAGCAGAGTTTTATAACAACGATCCCACCGGAACCATAACCCTTCCCCAGGTAAACACTTATACCGGCTGGACTTCCTTGGGCTGGAGCACATCTCCGCTGTCTGACGCCACGCCTATTGACGCCGGATCCGTTGTTACCTTGCCCGTTGATATGGAGCCCCGGCCATATTACGGTTTGTATGAGCGCGCCATCACAGTAACCTACGATGCCGACGGTGGCGACCAGACGCCGGTTCCCGACAGCGGGAAACAGAGGATCAACAGCTATGACGTTACAGCAAGCCGGGATTCGGAGATTGTCTTGCCTGTGGTGATCTCCAAAGCGGGTTCTGCCGGCTATGTGTTTACAGGTTGGGTGGATATTCATACCGGTGTTAAATATGGAGCCGGTGAAACGATTTGCCCTTCCGGGAATATGACGTTTGCCGCGGCATGGTTTTCCAAATTCTACGAAGCAGACTGGCTTTGTGATACCCTGGGATACTGGAATTCCGGTAATGGCGGATACGCGAATAATCCACTTATTACCTATACGGATGAGAATCTTTCCAAACGCTACCTTGCGTCAAAACGCTTCACCAGAGAAGACCTTCCTGTGGGCAGCGTTATTGAAGTCGATGCGGGTTACGGTTATCGTCCTGATGGATGGGTTAAGAATGGAGCAGCGGCGCCAGGGCGTCCCCCCGGAACCTCAGAATCGCGGGTAGAAGTGACTGAAGACTGGTGGGAAGATTTCGAGTACAGGGCGTTTAATGTTTATAAACTCCCTATAAATACAGTGGATCTGATTGGTCTGGAAACGGAGACGGCTTCTCATTTTCGTATTTATGTGCCGGCTTACAAATCTCTTGACTGGAGGGAGACGAACGGGGGGTACTGGGATTCCGTTAACGGCGGATATCAGGCCGATCCTCCTCATCCCGTCATGGATCAAGCAAGTTCTTCGAAGTTCATTGCGTCCAAGCGCTATACCCGGGAGGATCTTCCTGTTGGGACCATTATTGAGGTTGATCCCGGTTACCAATATCGTCCTGACGGTTGGGTTTATCAGGGAAAGGCAGCTCCGGGACGGTTCCCCAATCTTATCTCAGAGCAACGCATTATTCTGGATGAAGAACGCTGGGACGACTGGTGGGGAGATTATGAATATCGCGGCTTCAATGTGACCACAGACCCCCATCCAACAGTAAGCCTGGACGATATGGAAGCGGTGGTTCCTCATTTTCGGATTCTTGTGCCCACCCCGGCGCCCGGTGCGGCCTGTGTCAAAGGAACAAAACCGCTGAATATTTACACTTCTGACGATGATTTTAATTTTGTGATCAAATTTCCGGAGACAGCGGCTCGCAACGCCGGTGTCAACTGGGTAATCACAGATTATTTTGAAAGACAGAATGACTCCGGAACCGCGGTCATTTGGGCGGGACGGTCGGAAATTACGATACATGTAAACCCTCTGGAGACGGGCCACTATGTTGTAACAGTCTGGGAATCGGATAACCCCGATGAAAAAATCTCTGACAATTTTGCCGTGGTGACACCTTATAAACAACGTCCCCAATACACGAACCCTGAGTATGATTCGCCTTTCGCGACAGACACATCAATACTGCTAAACAACACATGGTGCCGGAACAAGGCGTTTCTGATTGAGGATTTTGCCCGGGCTGTCCAGCTCAGCGGCGTTACCTGGGTTCATCAAAGAATGATATGGGATACTCCCGGCAACGTAGCCAGGGCCGATCGTTGCCTCAGCGCCTTTGAAAGAGAAGGGCTAAAAGTGTTACAGGATGTCCAATATATGCCGGCAGACACCCTTAAATATTTGCCGGGAGAAGGAGAGAATAAGGCGGCGCCGGGAGACACGTTACCGATCAACCTTCGGAAAGCTTATGAATTGGCCAAAGAATATGGGTATACCTATAGGGATCAGGTATCCATGTGGGAAGTCTGGAATGAACAAGAGACCACCGGTTCTGGTTTCACCGGTCCCGGAGAAGGCGCGGACAAGTACGCTGCCTTCCTGAAAGCCATGGCTATCGGGTTTCACGATTCCGGTATGCCTGATCCTCTTGTCACCATGGGAGGTTTGGTGACCCGTGGGGAACTGAGCAGCGCTGCTATCCGTCCGTATCAGGACAACATGTTTGAAAACGGTATTATGGAGTATATTGATGTCTATAACTTCCATAATCATCTGGGCAATATTAATCCTGCCGCAGAGACTCCGGCAAGCAAAGCAGCGTACAAATATTTTAATGAAGAGTATATGTTCCGCCTGGACAAAAACACGCCGCATATGGATAAGAGAGACGAGCTGAATGCCGGGATGCCGGCGTGGGTCACCGAGGCCGGCGGAGGCATGGCGGATTCTCCCACTGGATTGGACACGTATGCAAAACAAAAAGCACAGGCGCAATATCTGGTGACTTCTACAGCGATGAGTCTGTCAACCGGAGTGGACAAACATTTCTGGTTTGGTGGCGTGCCGGGATATATAGAACAGAATTCTCCTTACAGTGATGTCTATTGGAGTTCCTTCAGTCCGGGGAATCCGGCGACAGGTCAGATAACCCCTTACGCCGCTTATGTCGCGCAGTCCGTCATGACAGAAGTCTTGGGAAAGGCCATATATCTTGGCGAGGTTGCCGATTTGCCTGAAGGCGCCTATGGCTACGCCTTCCAAAACGATGGCGACACGGTACTGGTTCTCTGGACCACCAAGGAACAAGATACCGCGCACTTGAATCTGCAGAAGGCGAGCGGGGTTCAAACGAATATCATGGGGGGCAGGGAGGTCGTTCCTTCCGCCGATAACGTTTTCTCCCTTGCTCTCAGTAAGAGCCCCATCTATCTGACGATTCAGGGAAGTATTCCGGCGGAAGCGTATACGGCGTCAAACCATACGCGGAAGATAATGCCCGCAGCGAAAACGTTTTCAGAAGCTGAGAAAATCGTGCTGAGTCAGACTTTCCCGGTCGAATCCCGTTCCCATGATGTTAAGTCGATCCAGGGATATATTATTGAGCGTGATAGGCTGACCCAGGTCGAAGTCATGGTCTACAACTTTAATAATACCTCCATAACAGGCACAGTGACAGGCTCTTTTGATATCGCCGGTTATAGCGTTAGCGGACCGACGGAACCGTTTACGGTCGCTCCCCAGAGCCAGGTGAAACTGATTTATACGGTGACGACTGTGGGCGCCCCCGCCGGCAATGCCGCGAATCTGAGTTTTACCGGCGATTTCAATGTTGGTCAGACAACCCCCAGTGTGGCGAAGGTTTACAGTATTCCGGGTGAACCTGATTACACCATGTATTATGAACTGGACCTGCATTATGCAGATAACCCGGGATTCTGGAATTCCAATGACGGCAGATATATAAACAATCCCTCGATAGACGATTCCAACGACATTTCAAAGTACTATCTTGCGACGATACGCTTTAGCAAAGAAGAGCTCCCTCCAGGCAGCATTATAGAGGTCGATGCGGGTTACGGCTATCGTCCTGATGGATGGGTCCGGAACGGCGCGGCGGCGCCCGGTCGCCCCTCGGTAACCACAATAAAGCGTGTTCTGGTTGATGAAGACTGGTGGGGTGATTTCCAATATCGTGGATTTAATATGTACCAGTGCCCCCAGAATGAGGAGGATCTGACCGGCAGAGAAGCGGAGGCAGCAGCGCATTTCCGTATTTATGTACCGAAATATGTTTCTCTTGATTGGAGGGAGACAAACGGAGGATACTGGGATTCCGTTAACGGCGGATATCAGGCCGATCCTCCTCATCCCGTCATGGATCAAACAAGTTCTCCGAAGTTTATTGCGTCCAAGCGCTATTCCCGAGAAGATCTTCCTGTTGGGACAATTATTGAGGTTGATCCCGGTTACCAATATCGTCCCGATGGATGGGTCTATCAGGGAATGGCAGCTCCGGGACGGTTCCCCAATCTTATCTCAGAGCAACGCATTGTTTTGGATGAAGAACGCTGGGAAGAATGGTGGGGGGATTATGAATACCGCGGCTTCAATGTGACCACAGCCCCCCAACCAACGGTAAGCCTGGGCGATATGGAAGCTGTTGTTCCTCATTTCCGGATTCTTATACCTGTTCATTACGAATAATTTGATGTAAAGTCTGTCAAGCAGCAAGACACTGTAAGAGAGCTGAAGCATGAATCGTGCTTCAGCTCTGACACTGTAAAATAGTTTCTGCGTTCAGGATATGGATTAATTGAGTTTTCGTAATCCAGAATATAGAATATAGGACCAGACAAGATCAAAAGTTCCCTGCAAAACCTCTTTTTTTCGCAGTCAATCTCGCGGTAGTGTAAATAAATATTGTCTGAGAATATTGAGGACATTGAGGGACATTGAGGGCTCGCTGCTCAGTGACCTTTTTCATTGATGCAAGGCGAAAGATATGATATCATACTGTTAAGCTATCGATTAGAAGAGATTTCGGACAAGGTGCCATGCAGAGGAGAACAGATTGAACAACAACAGAGACAGAGACAGAGACAGAGACAGAGACAGAGACAGAGACAGAGACAGAGACAGAGACAGAGAGCCCCCCGATTTGGGCAACTATCACGAATACAGCCCCAGATTAAAGGGAATATTTCAATCTGTTGCTGACAAAGAACAGCTTCTGTACACCAGATTGAAATCAGCGGTCATAGCCGGTGAAATTACTGTTAACACAGCCTACCTTCCCGCCAACGACCGCATCTTCTCCATCATGTTTTATCACAAAGAGTTGTCGGAAACACTCATTCGTGCTGTTGTCGGTGAAGATATCACAATAACAGACCCACTGGCAGAGCACAGGAACGATATCCTGAAAGCCATCGAAAGCAGCATACGGGTTGATGTCTATTTAAAAGATGAAACAGCGCGGGTTTACACTCTGGATATGCAAAGACATTACTTGAAAACACGCAACCGAAACAGGAATATCTATTACGGATCCAAAGAACTTGCCGGTCAGGAAGTACAAGATTGCCGGTATGAGAAGCTCAAACAAGTTTCAATCACATTTATATTCGAAAACAACACCACTCCCCAAGTACCACCTGTAAGCAAAATACAGTTTACAGATGTAAACACAAAGGAAGTCTATTCGGATCTCATGACCCTTTACGAAGTCAATTTGAACAGGATATCGGACAAAGAGGGGCTGCCGGAGAATCTTGTCATAGTAAAGGCCTTTTTGTCAATCACAACACACAAAGATCTCTGCGCGTTTGTCAACAATTATGATACAGCCTTTTCACAACGACTGGTCAAGGAATATATGGGGGCGATACTGGATGATGAGATTCTTCTGAAAATCGAAGGGAGTGAGAGGTTTATGTTAAAACTGAGTGAGCAGGTGCTGCTTGAAGAACGGGAAGAAGGCAGAATGGAAGGCAGAATGGAAGGCAGAATGGAAGGCAGAATGGAAGGCAGAATGGAAGGAGCACGGGCCATCGCCAAAAATATGCTGAAACGCAATAGACCCATTAGTGAAATCGTGGAGGATACAGGGCTGACCTGTGATGAAATCCTGACAATTGGCACGGAATGAGACGCGTTCCTTTCGGACTTACAGCCCTCACTTACGACGCCTACGGCAACCTGCTCAGCAAGCACCGTGCTGCCCGACGTTAGCGCCGTTAAGGCCGCTTATAATGAAGATCATAAGCTCATCAGCCTGACCGACCCCGAAAGCGGCCAATGGATCCAGGAATGGCTGTCAATACCGCTCACGATAATTATTCTTCGCTGAGCGGTATTTTCTCTTGTCACCTTGTCTGGATTCGTTGCAATGAGAAGGCTATTCTGGTAAGATTCACACATGTATTATGTAGTAAAAGTTTGAAAGGGACTATTTGAACATGAAAAAAGTACTCAGCATAGCAGGTTCCGATTGCAGCGGCGGCGCCGGGATTCAGGCGGATTTGAAAACTTTTTCGGCCCACGGGGTTTTTGGTATGAGCGCGATTGTGTCCGTGGTGGCGGAGAACACCAGCCGTGTTATCGACATCCAGGATGTCGCGCCGACCATGATTGAGAAGCAAATTGACGCTGTTTTCGAGGATATTGAAGTGGATGCTGTGAAGATCGGCATGCTGTCCCAAGGGGCGGCTATGGAGGCGGTCGCCGGTAAGCTCCGGCAGTACGCCCCGGCCAATGTTGTCATTGATCCGGTTATGTATGCCAAAAACGGATGCCCCCTCATGGATCCCGCTTCCATAGATACGCTGATCAAGACGGTGATCCCCTTGGGCGATCTGATTACCCCGAACATACCTGAAGCGGAGAAAATCGCGGGCATGACGATTGCCAACGCCGTAGCTATGGAGAAAGCCGCAGTGATTATTCACCAAATGGGCTGCCAGAATGTTCTCATTAAAGGCGGTCATGCTGTCAAGGGAGGCCGGAGTGGAAACGACGATCAGGCTGACGACAGTGGTCACAGCGGTGAAGCGCTGGATATTCTTTTTGACGGCAAAGAGTTTACCAGATACAGCGCCGAGCGGATTGACACCAAAAACACTCATGGTACGGGATGCACTTTTTCATCGGCGATTGCCGCCAACCTGGCGTTGGGGTTCAATCTGGGCGAAGCTGTAAGCAGGGCAAAGGCGTACGTTACGACAGCGATTCGGTATGCGCTGCCTATCGGCAAGGGGCACGGGCCGACCCACCATTTCTACGGGTTGTACAAATATGGGTTGGAGCTCGACCATATCGCCGGAGACTAACCATTTCTTTAATTGTCAATTTGCCCACGGGCCTAAGGATATCAGCCCTGACCATTGTCCATTGTCTTAAAGGATGCCAAGCAATTGATATGGTAAAGCGATGAGATTGTAGAGACCGTCGCTGATAAACCCTATTGGCTTGCTCAGAATCCCAGTAACCAGAAGAAGAATGACGATGAGGAAGGAGTATTGTTCATATTTTGAAATCTTGTAATAGGTTCGTGTTGACAGGAAGGCTTTGAGGACATGGGAGCCGTCTAGCGGCGGCAAAGGAATCAGGTTGAAGGCGGCTAGCCAAAGATTGATCATGATCGCGAAGAAGAAAAAAGTGCTCACTGCGTTGATGTTGACAAGACCCAGTTTGGCGGTTAGGACAAAGATCGACAACACAATGAACGAGACGATCACGTTTGAGGCAGGTCCGGCCAGGGCGGAAATGGCCATATCACGTTTGGGATTGCGAAAATTGTTCATGTTGATAGGCACGGGCTTGGCCCAACCAAAACCAAACAACAAAATGAGAAGGGAGCCGACAGGATCCAGATGGGAAAGGGGGTTAAGCGTTAAGCGCCGCTGGCTTTTGGCGGTCGGATCCCCCAGTTTGTAAGCGATCAGCGCGTGGGACAGCTCGTGGATAGGAAGGGCGACAAGGACAATGAACGCGCTGGCCATAAGAAACAGTCCCGCGTTGGCAAAGTCGCCGCTCAGCAGGATAGAAAGCATAATCAAAAACCCCCCTTTTGACAATGGACAATGGACAATGGACAATGGACAATGTATTAGTTAGCACCTTATTCTATTCTACATGATATCACCGGAGAGATCAATGTGCGCCCCCTTTGAGGTGCGGGGAGAGAGGGCTGGGTCTTAATGAGAGCGCTTGGCAGGGTAGCCTCCAGGTTGTTATTATTTTGAGAATGAATTTATTTTGTGTCTATGGGGGTGTTGCTTGTGCGTATGTTTGATCTTATCGAAAGGAAACGGGACGGCGGAAAACTGTGCGCGGCGGAGATCGCCTATATCATTGAGGGTTATACGGCAGGAAGAATACCTGATTGTCAGATGGCGGCCTGGGCTATGGCGGTTTTTTTCCGGGGTATGGACGCGGAGGAAACGGTTGCGCTGACTATGGCGATGGCGCGAAGCGGTCATATGTTGGAGTGGTGTTTGGGGGATAGAGTTGTCGTTGATAAGCATAGCACCGGCGGCGTTGGGGATAAGACGACGCTGGTGGTGGCGCCGCTGGTGGCTGCCTGCGGCGTGCCGGTGGCCAAAATGTCGGGGCGGGGTCTTGGGCATACCGGGGGCACTGTTGATAAATTGTTGTCTATTCCGGGCTTTCGCGTGGATTTGTCTGAAGAGGAGATGCGCCGGCAAGTGGAGGATACCGGGGTGGCGATTGTTGCCCAGAGCGCCTCCTTGGTGCCCGCCGATAAAAAACTTTACGCTTTGCGTGGCACTGTTGCCTGTATTGATGCCGTGCCGCTGATTGCTTCTTCTGTTATGAGCAAAAAAATCGCTGCCGGCGCTCAGGGGATTGTGCTTGACGTTAAATATGGCACCGGTGCTTTCATGAAAACCCGGCATGAGGCCCAACTGTTGGCTGATATTATGGTGGCTATTGGGGAAAGTCTGGGCCGGTTGACTCAGGCGCTGATCAGTCCTATGGAGGAGCCCCTTGGGTATGCCATCGGCAACAGCCTTGAAGTCGTGGAGGCGATTGAGGTTCTGCGGGGCGGGGGGCCGCGGGATCTGCGCAATATTTGCTTGGAACTGGCTGTCAGGATGCTTCTTGTGGGTGGCCGGGCGGCTGATGAGTCGGCAGCGAGAGTTTTGGCGGAACAGGCTTTGAGTGGTTCCCCAAGTCCGGCCTGGGTGAAATTCCAGGAATTTGTGGCTGCTCAAGGGGGGTCTTTGGAGGCCTTTTGGCAACGGGTGCAAGAAGGGCAGCGCGGGGAGCCAATTTATTTCAGAAGCCGAAGCCGGGGCAAAGTATTGCGCGTGGATGCTCGTGGTATCGGGCAAGCGGCTATGCTGCTCGGAGCGGGACGTTCCGACCGGTTTGAGCCGGGGCAGGGTTGCGACAATGGTATTGATCCGGACGCGGGGATCCGGCTCTCTAAGAAATGCGGCGACTTGGTTGAGGAGGGAGAACCGTTGTTGGCGCTGTACCCTTCACCGGCAGCGGCAAAATCCCGGGACACGCTTGAGAGTGCGCTGGCGTGTGTGGAGGGTAGTGTGGAGTGTTCGTGCCATTGATGGGTTAAGGAGTTTTGCCAGAGAGGGGATCGATAAAGGCAGTTTCGTCTTGCCTGACAAAACGGGAATCCCGTCGCAATTGGCAGCTGGCAGTTGATAGCCAACAATTAACAAATAGTAGAACTGCGCGAAGGAGAATAGGGATGATTGGGAACAGTTGGGATGCGCATCTCGATCTTGAGCATCTTCAGAAGATGCTGGATTGGCTCGGAGGCAAAAGGACGGCAGGGTACCGCATTTTACCTGAGGAAAACAGTGTGCTGAAAGCGTTTCAATTGACGCCTTTCGAGGAGGTTAAGGTTGTGATCTTGGGTCAGGATCCGTATCCGGGGAAAGACAAACGCGGCGCGTGGCACGCTATGGGAATGGCGTTCTCAAGCCATTCAGAGGTGGAAGTGCCGGCATCTCTGAGAAACATATTTAAGGAGCTTGCCGCTGAAACGGGAATTGAGAATAAGACGGCTGATTTGTCGAAATGGGCGAAACAGGGTGTGCTGCTTTTGAACACCGTGCTGACGGTTGAGGCGGAGAAAGGGAATTCCCATAAGAATATGGGTTGGGAGACGTTCACGACCGGAGCGGTCCGGGCGGTGGGACGTTCCGAAAAACCTATCGTGTTTATGTTATGGGGGAAACCGGCGCAGAAGTATGAGAAATTTATCATAAGAGATCCTGATAGGAGTGATCCTAACAAGCTGGTGCTAAAAGCGGCGCATCCGAGCCCGTTGTCGGCCCACAACGGGTTCTTTGGGTGCAATCATTTTGTGCAGGCCAATCAATTTCTAAAGGAAAAAGGGGTGGGCGCTGTGGATTGGCGGCTTGAGGCAATGGACAATAGGCAACGAGGAACACCAGCTCAACTTCGTTGAGCTTTCATGTTTCCTAATTGTCCATTGGTCCACAGGCTGAAGGATATCAGCCTTGTCCATTGTCCATTGTCCATTGTCTTATTCATTCGCCCTGCTGATTCTTTTCGCCAGGTCAATGATGTAATTGACGTCTTCTTCCGGCAGGTTCATGTCCTGCGCCTCTTTGGCCAGCCGCATGTAGATGCCCTGCGGAACGTCTTGGCCAAGAATGTAATCCACGGATTCATCGAAAAAGATGGAGAGCTTGAGAAGAATATCATGAGGCGGGAAGCGCTCTTCGTTCTCATAGAAGGAAATCATTTTAGGGGTCAGGCCCAAATAATCAGCCAGTTCCCTTTGTGTGACGCCTTTTTTTATCCGCAAATCCTTGATCCTTTTACCTAACATTATTATCAACTTACTTTCTGCTATAAAATGAACAACGAGTTCAGTTAAATTGTAGCATAGGGAACCTTGCCAAAGAACCCTTGGTACTGTACAATTAGTTCATCGAACACTTTGTCGAAAAAGGCGGAGAAATTATGAGTAAATTGCGTCAACTCCGAACAAAAAGAAACGTTTCCGTAGCAGAATTAGCCGGCTATTTGCGAGTATCCGCAAGGTATATTGCCTTCATCGAAGCGGGAAAAAGGGAACCTTCTCTTGGCCTTGCTAAGAGAATAGCAGGCTTTTTTGATGTTCCGATCGAAGAAGTTTTTTGACGAAGCATGTACATAAAGTACAATTTTGTAAATGAAGTTTTTCACATTCGGCAAAGCAACAATATTTTTACATATTCCATTTCAGGAATTATCAAAACACAATAGAAGAAGTCATAGGCCGAAGGTTGCAAGAGTATTGAATGATCGACGAGGTGAATTATGGGGAAAAACAAGATTGTGTTGGTGGAAAGCGATGAAGAGTTTTCGTGTGCCGCAGAGGTCAGCCTGAGGAAGTTGAATTTCGATTGTACTGTATTTGCTGATGGAGAAGATGCCGCCGACATCTTGGCGAAGGGACCTTCTTACGATTTGGCGTTGATAAACATCAGCGCTCTTGGGGCGGATGGGTTCGAGCTGATGGGGCGTATGGATCAGCATGGCATACCAGTTATCTGTTTGATAGACCAAGAGGATGGCGATTCTGAAATTGAGGCGTTAAACGCCGGGGCGGAAGATTGTTTAATGAAACCCATTGATAACCAGAGACTGATTGCGCGAGCGGAGAAGGTGTTGAAACGAAGCGGCAAATTGAATAGGATTGTATGTGGTGAAGATATTATTCTGGATTTGAACAACCGCATTGTCAGTGTGAAGGGTGTGCCCAATTCCCTTACCTCGTTGGAATTCGGTTTGTTGTCCGTGTTGATCAGGAACAAGAACCAAACGCTGTCCCATGATGAGATATTTCATGAAGTTTGGGGTGCGGATTGCTGCGGCAGTTCCGAAAATATCCACGTGTATATTTACCGGCTGCGCAAAATACTGGGGGATAGAGATCTGATCAAGACGGTGGCCGGATACGGGTATCGCTGGGAGGGGAAATAGGTCCTTGGTCGCAGGATGATTTATTCTTAAATCCAAAATCATGGATTTTTAGAAAATTTTTAGAAAAATTTTAGAATTTTGTCAGGACTTTGAGCATGGAAGCGAGTTATAATTGAAAAAAGTATTCAAACATTATCCGGTCATAGGGTGCACACTTGCACGGGTGATGGCATTGAATAAGCAAAATTGTGAGCAAATTAAAAATTTAGGAGGAATGGGAATGAAGAGGAAACTGTTGATTTTGCTTATGGTCTGCGGATTGTTATTGACGGCGGCTATACCGGTGTATGCAGGCGTAGACTCTGGTGGCTATAAAGACTCAGGTCTATACAGGATGTATTACTGTTACAAGACTAATACCGGTTCTTGGGTTCAAGCATGGGCGTTGATTAATGGAGCCGGAGAATTACGTGCCGAAACCCGGTATGGATATAGTGCGCAAGCTAATTCGCCGTCTGTGTTGAAAGTTTTAATCAAAAGTTATGATTGGGGTTTCAAAGTATACTATTGATAATCAGACGTATATAGTTTATTGGTTTATTGGGGCGGGTTTTCCCGCCCCGGCTTTTATCCTATAAGAGAGGAATAGTACTTTGAGAAAGATCGTTATTGTATTGCTGTTTATTGCCGAAGCATTGATTGTTTTTGGAATCCTGTTTCAAGCAGAGAATTCTTTGCGCTATAATGAATTTATCAATGCCGAACGTACGGATGACAGCCATAAGGTTGTTTTGTCTGTCAATGAACAAAACGCCGGTGTAATCTATGAAGCCCTGTGCAGTTTATCCGACCAATATCAGGCCAATGTCATCGCGGCGCGCATGAAAAGTGAAGACGGAAAAAACAGGAACATCAAATACGTCTATATAACCCGTCCGGATTTCTATCAGAGTTTTACGTTTGAGGGGGTTTCAGCGCATCCGGATCATGATTCAACTCAGTTTCTTTCAACTGAGAAAACAGGTGATCCTGAACAGGTTGGGCGAATTGCCAATTTTGCCCGCGACGACGTTTTTGAAGTCCGCTCCCTGCGGGAAATGCTGAATATCGCGGAGCCTTTTAATGGTGTTTATACAATTCAAATCGCGAACGAAGATTTTAATGCTTTTTATTCTGAATTTTATTCACGCACAGGGTTTGTTATGCAGGAAACCAGGATGCCTTCTGTCTCAAGCGGGTTTGAAGATTTGTTTTTTCCCATGTTGCTCGGAGTTATTATCTGTATCCATCTGATTGTACTTCTTGTCGTGGTTTATGATTTTGCTAAGGACGCTAAGAGCATTGCCGTGGAAAAGATGCTGGGCCATCGTAAACGCTCTATCTGGGGCATACGCATATTCCGTCTACTTAGGAATCAAGCGATTTCTGTTGTAGCGGTAGGCGTGCTCATGAGTCTTATTTTTCTCAAAGCTTCAAAGATCTTCGCAGCTATTTTTCTTCTGAAACTGGCTCTTGTCGGTGCGATAACCATTACTTCAACTGTTATTCTATCTCTTGTGACTTTTGTTAGCATTGCCCATGTCAGCATTGTTGGTATGCTGAAAAATTTGCGCCCGGTGCGTTCAATTGGTGCTGTTAACATGATAGCCAAAATTGCTCTGATGATCTCGATTATCTATTTTGGGCAGATGGCCTTTGCTGAATACAGATCGATCCAAGGAATCCATGCCTTGCAATACGCGCAATGGCAAGAGGCTCGCGATCTTTATGTTCTGGAAGTTCAAAATATGAATATGGGGGAATGGTTGAGCGAGGAAAATGTCGCAAAGAGGATAGAGCTTTACTATTATTTCAACAAGAGCGGCAGTATTTTGGCTGACTTTGATGATTTCACGCCAGAATTCCAAACATTGAATGCCCATATGTCTAATCTGAAATATGCAGGAGCGAGGGTCAACCCCAATTATTTAAGCAAATATCCCGTTTATGATATTAATGGTGACATTGCGCAGATTTCCGAGGAAACCGAAGATATGGTTCTGCTTGTTCCTGAAGTCTTTAAAGCGGAGGAAACACAAATACGGGAATATTATCAATCTTCTTTGATTTATCAGGGAGAAACGTATTCTACGCCTTCCGGGCTTAAATTGCGTGATCAGGAAATCAGTATTGTTTGGGTCAAGAACGACCAACCCTACTTTAGCTATAACCTCTCCGTCAATCCCAACGAAGGCAATATGATCAGCAATATAGTGCTAGAGGTTCTTACAGAGAAAAACGGTTTTGTCCAATTCTATGATGTTGTTATGGGTTATAAAGGCAACCCATTAAAAATCAAAGCTGTTGGCGCTGATTCTCAGACAGAAATCTATGAGGCGGTGAGAAAACAAGGGTTTGAAGACAATCTTAAAGCCGTCGTTTCCATATTCGATAGTGTTGCCCAAGAAGTTGATGAATCTTTGAGAATGATCGCTTTCATTCTATCCGCTATTGCTGTTTTGATTTTGACACTGAGTATGATTGTTGTTCAAAGCATTCATAACTACTTTGACAAAAATAAGCGTCTTATCAGCATCCGTTCCTTTATGGGACAGTCATTTCAATTGAAATACGGCTCGTACTTTCTTAAGAATATTGCTGTGGCTTGGGCATTTATCATCCTAGTTTCGCTCATTATTGCTTCGCCGGGTATAGCTCTATTGCTTGGCATCTCTCTGATGACCATGGAAATCCTGGCTTCACTCATAACTATCCTCGTCATTGAAAAGAAAAGAATTCTGGATAACCTTAAAGGAGGGAACTAAAACGATGGTTGTTATTGCGCTTGATAGAGTAACCAAAAAATACGGCAGAAAAATAGTTCTACAAGACTATTCCCTGCAGGTTCATAAAGGAGAAATGGTGGCTGTCACGGGGCCCAGCGGCTGTGGTAAAAGCACGCTGCTCAATGTCATAGGCTTGCTTGAAGATATAGACGGTGGAAAGATTTCTATCAGCGGTTATGAGAATCCCAAGCCGGCGACATCGCTGTCTAACAAAATTCTGCGTGAGCGTATCAACTACTTGTTTCAGAGTTTCGCCCTCGTTGATGAACAGACTGTGGAATACAATTTGCGTCTCGCCCTTGACGGCAGATCCGGCGCGAAGAAAGCTAAAGAGTGCGCGATTGATGAAGTCTTGGAGCGTGTAGGTCTCGGCGGTTTTAAGAAGCACAAGATTTTTGAATTAAGCGGCGGGGAACAGCAACGTGTGGCTATCGCCAGAGCTTGGCTCAAGCCTTGTGAAATTGTTTTGGCTGATGAGCCAACGGGTTCATTGGATCCGGAAAACAGGGATGTCATTCTGGACATGATCAAAGAGATGCATGGGCAAGAGAAGACGATCCTTATTGTTACCCATGATCAGGTTGTGGCAGAAAAATGCCAAAGGGTTGTTCATTTTTCACAAATAGCGAGATAGACATTCTGGTTTTTAACTCCTGAAATCTTGCGTCTATAAGCCGTCTTATGCTATATTGACAGCAGGTTATATTGTGCGGGCAAGAGGTGGTATTAATGATTAAGGATGACTAAAAAGAAAATTCTACTATTTATCGTGGTAACAATGCTTTTTGGAATCTCAATGGGATGTCAAAGTCCTTCATCTTATGGGGACTCGTCCTATGGAGACGCCACAATATCATATTTGTTGAATGTTTCTCACAAACCGTATCTTTACAGCTATGATATTGATACGCAGCAAGAGAGCCGGTTTCGTGCCGGGAAAAATGAAAAAGATGTTTTCTGGTTTCTCTATGATGTCTATGATGGAGGGAATATTGCCGTATCGAACAAAGACGAAGTATACATCCTCGATTCAGCAGGTATGTCGAAATATGAAGATATTCTGATGGGGATCGTTGCTATTAAAAGAGTCGGCGACGTCATTTTTATTATTTCCCAATGGATTGACACCATGGGGGAAATGAATATTTGGGTTTACAATAATGATTTCTCGGAGCGGTTATATTATGAGGCGGTTCCCGGATATTATTGTATAGACAGTGTGACGAGAAACGGTTCGGAAATTATCTTCACCTCATATGACATGAAGGCGCAAACCTCTTCTGTTCATAGGTTGAACCTGGATAATCCCGTTAAGATACAAGGAATAAGTTCACAGGTTGTGTTTGACAGCGTGGCTCAGACAATCCCGATTGAGGCGGATGGTAAGCTCTATCTGTTTATTAATTCAATTGACATCAACAATAATGATTATTTGCATTTGGCGACGCTCTATTCTGTTGAGGAAGACCGCTCTTTGGCAAAGATCAAAGAATTCGATAAACGTCTGTTTTCTGCCTGGCATTCAGGGAATGATTTGTATCTCCTGCTGGGTGTGAATCAAACAAGCCTGTATTCTTTGTCTCTAGAATCATTTGAAGAAAGGATAATATACACCACAGAAATGTCTGAGACTATGGGAAGAGCCTATATATTGGCTGGAAGAAGGTACCTGGTATCAGACAAAGGCCTCTATCGGTTTGAAAACGGTGTTGTAGAGAAAATACGATCTTGGGATACACGATTGACCAATGTGTATAATTGAACCGATATGTCCAAAGGGCCCCACGAAAAGAACATCACCGTGCCGGATTTCCAAGAGAAATCCCAAGGGGCAAGTGGTAGTGGTATGGTCGTCTGTGTACAGTCAGTTTGTGGGCATGACTACCCATATAATTGTTCATGTCAGCAGGGGGAATCTATAACGGAAAGCCCGGCTTTCAATTCCATAATTTTATCTAAAGGGAGTTCCGTCCATTTGGCGATTCTTTCGATGGACTCTCCGTCCAAAAGCATTTTTTGGGCCAGTTCCAACTTGCCTTCTAACTTGCCTTCTAACTTGCCTTCTAACTTGCCTTCTAACTTGCCTTCTAACTTGCCTTCTAACTTGCCTTCTAACTTGCCTTCTATCTTGCCTTCCAACTTGCCTTCTAACTTGCCTTCCAACTTGGCTTCTTTCGCGGCCTGCTCCGCAATGTGCTGCTTGAGATCTTCAAGGTAACCCTGCTTATCTGCTGCTTCCCACAATAGTTCCAGCGCTGTACTCATGGTGACGACCTCCTCTATTGACGCTTTGTTCGCTTCAATGATCCTGTTTAAATAGGTGTTCTTCTCGTTAAGAAGTTTCTGCTGTTGATAGATCTGAAGAGTGCTCAGGATATCCTCAACGGTTAGGTGGCTGCCCAGGTTTCTAAGAAAGA
>WRHI01000001.1 GCA_009783315.1 Peptococcaceae bacterium | reverse complement strand
GACGCAACCTTACAAGGTGAAAAAAGTTCGCGGGCTTTTGGAGTCTCCCGCTCACCAAACCCTACCTCGGGACTGTTACGAGCCCAAATAATATCCATCTCCATTCACCATTCGGTTGCGGGAGAACCCCGCAGTGGATATTTCTATTTATTTTTTTGTCGCTTCCTGCACTTTTAAAATATGTACCCTTGCAGATATTTGACCCCGCAATATCAGCAATATTATATGAAATCTTGCGTAAAATCTTGTTTATATGTGTTCGTTACCCGGCCTCATGTCCCTCCGGCTTAGGCATGAAAAGCAGCGTGTGTTATCCTGATTCGCTCCCGGATTGAGATTGAGGCTTGTAAACAATGGAAAAGCAGGTTATGATTAAGTGCAAGAACTGATGATTGGAGAACAGAAATATGGAGGGGAATCAAAGAGCGAATATTACTCTATACACAGTCAACGCTGATTTCAGAAGAATAAAGGATGCCTTGTTTGCCCAATTTGCCGATGTAATCGAGGAAGTTGGGCCGTTTGCCTCTGATGCCAACGGCGCTGAGACTTTTGTTGTTTCCTTTCGAGATGGTACAAAGCTCAAGCTGCGTATCAACAACAACCGGAAATATGTTGAGCGGCATGTTGCCGGTATGCGTAATTTTTTCGCTCAGGCGCCAAGCGAGAATCAGCAGCTGAAGCAGAGTGTTTTGGATCAAATCCAGGTGTTCACCTGTGTTGTGGGCGGCTCTTTTGAATTAGGGGACGAGAATCGCACCAATTTCATTATGAACACGATGTATGCGGTAGCCCGGGACATTTCTGCACTTGTGTTGATGCCCAACATGTGTCTTTACAATCATGAGGGCAAGTTGGTGTTTTCGGGAGAAGGCAAAAGCGATTTAACAGAGTACACGCAGATCGCCAACGCTGATGATACACCGGCCGGCCTAACAGAAAAACCGGCCGATTTGGCTCGCAAGGATCATTCTATCGCGTTGCTGCAGCAGAAAGGAATCCCTTTTCTTCCCCACCTTCCTGCTGTTATGACAGATGAGGAAAGCAGAATTCGCGAGCCTGAGGAAATCGTGCGGCGCTTGTTTGCCATTTTTGCGACCTGCGTCACCAGCGAAGGTCGTGCCGGCGGCGAAACGTGGGAAGAAACGCAAAAATACACGCAACGGGCCAACGAAATCCTTAATGGTCAGTTGGCGTTATCGGCTGGGGAAAAAGCGTTCCTGGATACCAAGGAGCCCCGGCAGTCTGATCTGGCCAATTTCGTCTGGCGGTATGAGTGTTGTCATGTTCTGATGTGGGCGCTGGGGATTCTGGATGAATTGGGGTATCCGGATCACAATTGCGATGTTGCCGGGATGGCCAAAATCCTTTGGCGGCAAACCGGTCTTGATGGATTCATGCAAACGGTGCGTCTGCGTTCAAAGAGTGAAATACTCGATAAGGCTGATCTGGTGCTGCGCTATGACTGGGCTTGTGTGGATGCCCGAGCCAACAAGCGCGAAGCTCCGGCGGGTCTGGATAGCGGTGTGGTGTATGAATGGCATCGTACTTTCAACTGGCTGATTGGCGCGGATAATGCTCTGTAAGTGATTTTCTTTAAGGACAATTCGGAAAATAGAGTTAGGGGTGTATGAGATGGGTGATCTGGTCTCGTTTCTGATAGATTTTATAATACACATTGATGTTCATTTGGAAGAAATCATTATTGCTTTCGGGCCTCTGACATACCTTATTCTATTCCTCATTATTTTTTGCGAAACGGGGTTGGTCGTAACGCCGTTTTTGCCCGGGGATTCGCTGATCTTCGCGGCCGGGGCCTTTGCTACACGGGGAGCCCTCAACTTGTTTGCGTTGTGGCTCCTCCTTGTTATCGCTGCGATTCTGGGCGATACAGTCAATTATCATATCGGCAAAATTCTCGGCAAAAAGCTGGTGCATCAGAATTCCCGCTTTATCAAACAACGCTATATTGAACAGACGGAGTCTTTCTTTGAAAAGCACGGCGGCAAAACAATTATTATCGCGCGGTTTGTGCCCATTGTCCGCACATTTGCTCCTTTCGTGGCGGGGATTGGCCGGATGAGTTATTCCTATTTTCTTAGCTTCAATGTCATTGGCGGGTTTGCCTGGGTGACCCTTTTTCTCTTTTTGGGATTTTTCTTTGGAACCATTCCGGCCGTGGAGAAGAATTTTACGTTGGTGATTTTTGCGATCATCGGGATTTCCCTGCTGCCGCCTGTGATAACTTGGCTGAGATCCCGGTTATCGCGCAAGCCATAAAAAAAGGGCTGTTCGCCCTTAATATAGTATTCTGGTGCCGAAGGTCGGGGTCGAACCGACACGTCCGTAAAGACACCGGTTTTTGAGACCGGCGCGTCTGCCAATTCCGCCACTTCGGCCTAAGTGGTTTTGCACGGGAAAATGCGTTGTGCTTATAAAATATAGCATCGATTTCTTGCTCCGTCAAGTTCTTAAAAAAGGAGTGTTCTCTAAAAAAGGAGGATAAACAGATGCTAACACTTCAGAGCAAACTCCGGGAGGTTCGCGCTCATCCCATAGGCAGCGATATTATTGACAAATTGCTGCTGTTGATGAACCTGCCGTCATGGTTGATTGATAACCCCATTGCAGGAGGTATGAGCCTGAACACGCTGCGGATCCTTACGGGGCGGGTTGTTAGCCCGGGATTCTTTGAAGCTGTGTTGAAGGTTCTGAATTCCGAGCCGGAAGTTCCGGTTGACACGCCTGTGCAACCGGCGCCGGCGTGGTGGAAGGAAGCTGTGTTTTACCAGATCTATCCGTTGAGCTTTGTGGAGGGCGGGTTGCGTGGCATCTTATCTAAGCTGGACTATTTACATGAGTTGGGTGTTGATGCTGTATGGCTGAGCCCGGTGTACGATTCGCCGGGAGACGACAACGGTTACGATGTACGCGACTATTATACGATTCTGCCCAAATTTGGTTCCATGGACGATATGGATGCTCTTATTGCCGGGCTCCATGAACGCGGTATGAAGTTGGTGATGGATCTTGTGCTGAATCACACATCCGATGAACATATGTGGTATCAGTCTGCTCTGAAGGATAAGGCGTCGCCGTATAGGGATTTCTATTTTTTCCGCGAGGGAACGGCTACGCCTAACAATTGGACGTCGTTCTTCGGTGGTTCGGCGTGGAAACGCTATGATGAGCAAGGCGTGTGGGCTCTCCACCTGTTTTCAAAGAAGCAGATGGATCTGAACTGGGCGTGTCCTGAGCTGCGACAAGAGCTCTATAAAATGGCGCGATGGTGGCTCAGTAAGGGCGTGGACGGGTTCCGTCTCGATGTTGTCAACCTTATTTCCAAGCCCGGCGAGATGCCGGACGGGGATCCTTTTATTGGCGCGCTGACAGGATATATCGGGGCGGAGCATTTCTTCCATGGGCCCAGGCTCCACGAGTATCTGGAAGAACTCCGTGCAGAGGCTTTTGAGCCTTTTGAGGCGTTTTCCGTGGGAGAAACACCCGGTATCGGCATCAAAATGAGCCGCATGTTTACGGATGTTTACCGGCGTCAGTTGGATCTTGTTTTTCTGTTTGATCATCTGGAAACACCCGGGCATACCCGTTTTGACGATTATCGCTACAAAGCAACTTACCTGAAGCGTTTCTATACGAAACATTTGAACGCCGATTTGGGGCACGGCTGGAACGCTTTGTTTTTCAACAACCACGATAATCCCCGGATGATTTCCAAAATCGATCCAGAAGGCCAATATGCCGAACCCCTGGCAAAAATGCTGGCGCTGTTGCAGCTGACCCTGCGGGGAACGCCTTTCCTCTACCAAGGGGACGAAGCAGCGGCGCGGAACCAGCGATTTACGTCGATTGACCAGATTCAGGATGTGGAAAGCTTAGGGTTGTATCCGGAACTTCTCAAAACCATGCCGCCGGAGGACGCTTTCAAGCGCATTCTGGCCGGAACCCGCGATCATGCCCGCGCGCCTCTGGATTGGGCTGAGATTGAGCGTCAGCGCGGCGGCGCGGATTCTGTGTGGCGGTTCTATCAGGAATTGATCGCTTTGCGCCGCTCTTCTCAGGCCTGGATTTATGGAGACCTTGAGTTTTTGTATCCAAAAGATAAGCACCTTTTGTGTTACAGGCGCCGTCTCATCCCGTCAGGAGATGGTTTCTACGTTGAAGCCAACCTCACGCCCAAGAAATGCGCGAGTCATGCTCCGAACGGCGCGCAAGCGCTATTGGGTAATTATGAGGGGGTTGGGAAAACCCGCGTCCTTCGTCCCTATGAAGGGTGTATTTACAAGGTGTCCCAGTGAGGCGTACTAGTACTCCGCCAAGCCAAAATCACTTAATGTCTTGCGGCGTCTTACTGCTGAAAGATATCAGCTGTACACGCTACTTCGTAAGATCCTCCTAGAAGACACCCGGTATTCGTCGTCGGTTCTTCCTTGCATCGTGTCGAAATACTTGCAATCCATATAAGTGATTTGGACTTGGCGGCGTACTAGGATCTGTTTATGAGATTGGTGAGAATTTCATGGGCTTCTTCCGCTTCGGATTGAGAAACCAGGATTTCGACCAGAGAGTCCATTTTATTCTTGTTCCCCGAGACAGGTCTTAGCTGTACAAATATGCTTTCGTCTGTCAGATGTTTTTTGTACTGTTCCGCAATATCAACATTCGGAGCAATATAGATGACCGTCCACATAACTGATACCTCCTATCTCGCGGATGCGGGATTCATTGGGTTTGGTACTTATCCTTAAGCTGTTGTTCTACATGCGCGGATACGAAATCGCCGACGCTGCCCTTCAAGCTGGAGACAAGTTTGATAGCTGTCGAACTGATGAAAGAAAACTGGCTCTGTGTCATCAGGAAGACGGTTTCGATGTCGGGGGCCATGTTTTTATTCATCAGGGCAAGTTGAAATTCGTACTCAAAATCGGACAAGGCTCGCAAACCGCGGATGAGCGCTACGGCTTGATTCTGGCGGGCAAACTCGATGGTCAGACCGGAAAATGTCAAGACTTTTACGTTGCCGCAGGAATTGGATGTGATTTCATGCTGCCAAAGGGCGACCCTTTCTTCCAGCGTAAAGAGGGTGTTTTTGTTTGTTTCGGAGGCGACGGCGACAATGATTTGGTCAAACAGAGACGAGGCGCGCTGCAAAATATCAAGGTGGCCGTAGGTTACAGGGTCGAAGGTTCCCGGGTAAATTGCTGTTTTCAAGTCAATACCTCACTCGTTCGGGTAAATATGATGTCGCTCATGTCATTCTTTGGTTCTTTTTACGTTATCCATTCTACACCATCTGATTCCAGAAGGGAACTCAGTTGTGCCGTCAAATAGGGAGTGACGTTGACATTGAGGTTGGGTTGGGCACGGTAAAGGGTTCCGTCCGCTTTTTGCAGATAGACGGGGTTGTTGCCGGGGCGTTGGGAGAGCGTGTCTTCCAGCTGTTTCTGCAGGTGATGATCCGCGGTTGCCGGGAGATGAACGAGCAGTTTGAGTATGGGGCTGGATTCTATGGCTTTGACGGTAAGCCATTGAGATGTGGGAGGTGGGAGGTGGGAGGTGGGAGATGATTGGGATTGGGCTGTCGTTATTTGGTCTGTATCTGCTTTTGATCCCGATTCGCTCACCTCCCATTCGGGCGGTGCTATTTCGATTTTTTCTGCAAAAACTTTACGCTCTTCATCGTTTACAACATAACGACCTTTGATTATGACAATTTGTTCGTTGGCCAGCGGCGGCGTTTCGGCAAAAATCCGGGGAAAGACCAAGATTTCGGCGCTGCCTGTCAGGTCTTCTAGCTTGAAGCTGGCCATCATGTCGCCGCGTTTGGTTAGCGTGTTTCGCAACCCGGTGATGAGGCCGCCAATGATGATTTTTTGGTCTTCATTGCTTTCGGCCAAGTCGCCCAGAGCGACACTGGTTCTGGTTTTGAGGTAGGGTTCGATCTGATCAAGGGGATGGTGCGTTAAGTAGAGTCCTAGATATTCCCGTTCCATTTTGAGAATGCTGTCTTGAGGAAACTCCGCGATTTTCGGCAGGGGCGGGGCTTCGGGGAGCCATGACCCAGCGGTTTCGGCGTCGGCGCCAGGGCCTGATGTTGTTAAGTCAGGAACCAGGTCAAAGAGAGTGATTTGGCCGGTCAGCCTGTCCCGCTGGCGGCTCTGTGCCAACGCCATGGTGGTGTCGAGAACCTCAAGAGCTTGTGCCCGGGAGGCTAGGGATTGGCAGGCGCCGGCTTTGATTAGGCTTTCCACAACGCGTTTGTTGGCATGACGCAAATCCAGGCGCAGGATAAAATCATAAAAGCTTCGATAAGGCCCGTTTTCCGCGCGCTCTTGAACTATGTTTTCGACCACTTGGAGGCCGACGTTTTTGATGGCGCCCAGACCGAAACGAATGCCCTGTTCAGTTGGTTGCAGCCCCCCCGTTTCGATGCTGAAATCAGCTTGGCTGTATTGTACGTCCGGAGGCAGAATGGAGATGTTTCTGTCCCGGGCGTCCCGGATGTAGAAGGACACTTTGTCCATAACGCCGATGACGGAACTGATGAGAGCCGAGGTAAATTCCAGGGGGTAGTTGGCTTTGAGATAGGCTGTTTGATAGGCAATCATGGCGTAAGCTGTGGCGTGGCCTTTGTTGAATCCGTATTCAGCGAAACGGGCCATCAATTCGAAGATCTCTATGGCCTGGGCTTCGGGTATGCCGAGGTTGACGGCGCCTTCAACGATGGTGTTCCCCTGCTCGTCTTGGAGACCGTGGATGAAGTTTTTTCTTTCTTCGGCCATGAGAGCTTTGTCCTTTTTGCCCATAGAGCGGCGCAGCAGGTCGGCGCGGCCCAGGGAATAACCGCCCAGGTCTCGGGCGATCTGCATGACCTGTTCTTGGTAGACGATGACGCCGTAGGTGGATTTGAGGATAGGTTCGAGACGCGGATGCAGGTACGAGATGCGTCCGCCCCGTTTGCGTTTTATGAATTCGGGGATCTGTTCCATCGGGCCGGGCCGGTAAAGGGCTACCACGGCGATGATGTCTTCAAAGCAGGAGGGTTTCAGGTCTTTGAGGACGGCGCGCATGCCGGAGCTTTCCAGCTGGAACACGCCTAGGGTGTCGCTGTTGGCCAGCATGGTGTAGGTGGCAGGATCGTCCAGAGGAATGGCGTTGGGATCGAGACCGCCGGTTTTTTCCAGACATTTGGTGATGATGGTCAGGGTGCGGAGCCCTAGGAAGTCCATTTTGAGCAAGCCGATTTCTTCGACGCCTTTCATGGTGAATTGGGTCATGACCGCGCCTTCCGGGGTTTTTTGCAGAGGCAAGTGGTTGGTGAGTTCGTCCCGGGAGATGACGACGCCGGCGGCGTGGGTCGAGGCGTGACGGGGCATACCTTCGATTTTCCGCGAAAGATCGTAGAGCCGGCGCACGTCATCGTCTTCTTCAATCATGCGGCTCAGATCAGGAGAGATTTTGTGGGCCCGTTCCAGAGTCATGCCCAGTTCAAAGGGGATGGCTTTGGCGACTTTGTCCACCTGATGCAAGGGGATGTTTAGCACCCGGCCTACGTCGCGGACAGCGGCTTTGGCGCCCATGGTGCCAAAGGTTATGATCTGGCAGACTTTGTCGTGGCCGTATTTTTCGGTGACGTATTGGATGACCTGTTCCCGGCCTTCCGGATCAAAGTCGATATCGATGTCGGGCATGCTGATGCGTTCCGGGTTGAGGAAGCGTTCAAAGAGCAAATCATGGCGCAGCGGTTCCACGGAGGTGATGCCAAGCAGGTAGGCCGCCATGCTGGCCGCCGCCGATCCTCTGCCTGGCCCCACGGCGATGTTCTGGGTGCGTGCGTATTGACAGAAGTCAGCAACAATCAGGAAATAGCCGGCGAAACCGGTCTGGGCGATGACGCCAAGTTCATACTCTAGGCGATCCCTTTCCTCTGGGCGTTGTTCCGGATAATAAACGGGAAAGGTTTCATAGCAAAGTTTGCGCAGGGCGTCTTCCTTGGATGTGCCGTCGGGAATCACAAAATCAGGCAGATAGTGCTGACTGAAATCCAGGACAACATTGCAGCGTTCGGCAATGAGGCCGGTGTTGGTCAGCAGTTCGGGGCGTTCGCCAAACAGCAGGGTCATCTCATCGGCGGATTTCAGATAGAATTCTTCCCCCTGGAAACTCATGCGCGTGGTGTCTTGCAGGGTTTTGCCGGTCTGAATGCACATAAGGATATCTTGAGTGAGGGCGTCCTCGCGCCGGGTGTAGTGGACGTCGTTGGTGGCCACCATAGGGATGCCCATGCTGCCCGCCAGGGCGGCGAGCTCTTTGTTGACGCGCTGTTGTTCGTTGAGCCCATGATCCTGCAGTTCAAAGAAGTAGTTCTCCGCGCCAAATATATCCCGGTAAGTTCCGGCCGTCTCCTGAGCCTTGGCGGTGTTGCCCCCGAGCAGAAGATCGGGGATTTCCCCGGCCAAGCAGGCACTCAGAGCGATAAGGCCCTCGCTGTGGGCGCTTAGGAGATCGTAGTCGGCCCGGGGTTTGTAGTAGAAGCCGTCTATGTAGGCTTGGGAGACGATCTTCAGGAGATTGCGGTAGCCGGTCGTGTCCTGGGCCAGCAGAACCAAATGGGCGTTGCGCTCTTCGCGGCCTAAGGTCTTCTCGGTGCGGCTGCCTGGGGCTATATAGATCTCGCAGCCGATGATGGGCTTAACGCCGGCCTTGTGGCAGGCCTTATAGAAGTCGAGCACACCGTACATTACGCCGTGATCTGTGATGGCCAACGCGGGCATCCCGAGTTCGGCCGCTCTTTGCGCCAGATCCGTGATTCTGGCAGCGCCGTCCAGAAGGCTGTATTCTGTGTGTACGTGGAGATGGGTGAACATATATCCTCGCGTTTGAATTTATTGTGGATTCTTTTTCTTAACTATTTATCGGCGCATCAGCTTGCGAAGAATAAACACTGATGCTCTTTGCCAGAACCGCTCCCCGCTCCCCTGTTACCTCTGTTTCAAGGGTCGCGCCGTTTTTCTGTTTGGCTATGAGCCTGGAGGTCAATCGGATTCGTTCACCAAGTTGAGCCGGTTTGATTTCCGAAAGATAAAAGGATTCCGGTGAGAATGCGTTGAGGTTATGATCGCAAAGATAGGTTGTTTGTGAAAATTCCAGCAAATATTTTAGAACCCAAGACTTGAGTTCTTGAGCGCTATTGACCATCCAGGGGTGAATTACACCGGTTAGGACAGAGGCTTTTTCGAATTTGAAGTCAATGGTGAAACGCTGTTCGATATCCTCTTCTTCCGGTCTTTGATGGGGCAAAAGCTCGCCGCCGATAAATACGATTTTCTCGTATTCGGCATACAGAGCCAAATTGATCAGGCTGGCGACCAAAAAAGTCTCGTAGGGAGAGACCATGATGGGGCAACCCGTTTCTTGGGCAAACCCGAGGACCTCCGGAGAGGGATAGAGATTGCCTGTGATAAGAAGAGAGGATTTGTTTTCCAGGGCCAGCATTTGAGCGTCGGGTCTGTTACCGACAATACATAAGGAACCGGCTTTGAGATAGTTGGCCATAGCGCGCAGATCCATGGCGGCGATGACGAATTTACTCGGCTGGCGGTTGAGGTACTCCTGACCGCAACAGACTTGGGCTTCTGTGACCTGGGAGATGATGCGCAGAGTCAGGGTTTCCGGCGACTCTTCTTTGGGCAGGGCCTTTTTGAGGTAATCGAGCCGGCGCGGGACTTCCCCAAGGGGGTCTTTTTCGGAGACGTTCGTGGAAAGGACCGGGATGGGGCCTGGTTTCATAGAATCCGTGCCTGTTGTGGTGGAAGGCTTCGCTGTCCGGAATTGGAGGAGGCCGGTGAGTTCCGCTTCGCGGATGACCTGATAGGCGATTTCTGTGCCGGCGCCCAATTCTTGAGCGATGGTTTTGATCGTGATACGATCGCCGGGCGCCATGTTCTCAATATAGGTCAGAATCCGATCCCTCATTGTTTGATCCACGCCGGTTCCCCCTCTTTCGATGTTCATGCAGGGCCTCTGCAACTCTATAATACTGCCTATTTCGACGTTGAGCAGGGTGAACCTGCCGCGGAAGACGATTTCATGAAAGAAATCCGTTTTTGCGGTATGAAAAGGGCTGAAAATGGTTGTAGAAATTGTCGGCCTGTTGACTTGATCTATAAGGCAACGCCGTGTGTCCCCTCTTGTTTCTCGCATTCCGGTTTCTTGCGATTGTGGCAATTCTCCAGAACGCAGCGGCCCTCAAGAAAGTACACACACCCGGAAAAACATGTTCTGTTCCGCATATCCCAATCTCCTTATAATGTATAATGTTCGGCCCGTCTTGATTAACAGTTTGGCTTATAGTCTGACCGAAACCACATAAACTATACGACGGGCTTTAAGCTAAAAAAAATTTGACAAAGCCGGCCGGTTTCCTCTATAATAACTTCTGTGCAAGATCTTCGATCGGCAGACGCGGTCGTGGCGGAACTGGCAGACGCGCTAGATTCAGGTTCTAGTGCCCGCAAGGGTGTGGAGGTTCAAGTCCTCTCGACCGCACCATATTAAGACATCAGGTTTGATATAATTTGAGAAGGCTAGAAACCCCCGGCGAAGGGGAAAACCCCCTTATCCGTGATACGGTCAGTATATCCGTACTCTGGAAAAGGGGGACGTTGCTGCTTACTCTATCAACAGAACTACTAGGGCGAGGTACTAATATCACACAAGTAGTGGCCACAGGGGGCCAACTTTAATTTTTATGGCTCTATTACAACTTATGCCACCCACCTATTCCCGCAGGACTGGCAGACCGCCAGCGTCTGGCTTTTAATCTTAGTGTTACTCTTGCCCTTGCTCCGCCCGACAAGGAGCCAAAGCCCCAGCGTGCAAAAGATCAACGTCCAACGCCCAAGCGTCCAGAGGCATCCCCTGCCCCGGTTTCGTGTTCCCATAGTGATGTTTACGGCCTGGAAAGAGATATGTGTTCCGCCGCACTTGGGACACACCGCTTGCTGTGGTTGCTGATAGAGCGGCAGGGGTTTTTGAGCCGGTTGGGTCGTTGGTGGTTCTACGGAGGCGGTGACAGCCTTGCCGCATCCGTTACAGAAGGCGCTTCCTTTGGATACATCCTTGCCACAATTTGGACATAACACAATGAATTCCCTCTTTCATTAATAAGTACTAACAATATAACACGAATCGCTCCCTGTGTGTATCATTCGAAAAAATAAATGGCGTTTTATGAAGCCTTGGTATGGGCGGATTATGTCCGGTTTTACCAAGGCTTCTATGCCGATATTATTCTATTGGGGATTACTTGAGAACTGGCCTCAGAGACCTTGACAGCGGCGCCGGCCACATGCTAAAGCAAGGTTCCTGTCACAACGACAACGACATCGGTTGTTGCCGCAGCAACGTTGACCATTACCTTCGCCAGAATTGAATGGCTCATATGCTGCATGAGCAGCACCGGTTGTATTATTTTCAGATCTGTTACGCGCCATCTCCCGCAAGACTTTTTTGCTGATTATAAACGGATACATAGTTTATTGCCTCCCTATATCTTATCAAGTGTATTGAATGAGGAATGGTTCCATAATACGCTTGTCTATTAACAATATATGCTTGTTTAAGGTTTTTGTTCCCTATGCTGTGGTAACAAATGATCCATCCGGTTTTTTTCATAGCAAATATCTGTCAGAAGCCTCCATACATATTTCACAGAGCACGGAAAAAGATATAACTGATATCCATTACAATACAAAGGAGCTTTTGCTATGGCAACCAGAAGAAAGAATCTGTATATTGTTTTTGGTGTGTTGGCGGTATTCCTGCTGTCAGCCATCGTTTACGCGGCGCTTACCGGATTGCTGACATTTAACGGCACAGCTTTGCTGAACGCCAGCTTGAGGGTGGAATTCGTTAATGATCCCCCCACCACACCGACAATTGAGGGTGGCGTCGACACAGGAAATGATGAAGAAGTCGAAGTTTCAGCCAGTGGTCAAACCCTGAGTTTTACTGTGTATCTTGAAGAGCCGGGTGAGTCCAAAGAGGTCACCTTTCACCTTGAAAACATGGGGACGGCTGATGCCGAACTCACGAATTTTTCCAGTGGACCTGTGCCCGATGGTCTCACCGTGGATTGGGGAGACGATATTCTTGACGGCTTGGTTATCGATGCAGGGGCTACAGACGGGCCTTATTCCATCACTGTCGAGTGGGATATCGATGCTATTGATCCTGCTGATATTGGGGCTCTGGAGACAAGGAACGGCACTGATTACTATGTGGCAGCACTGAGCGCAACCCTCAATTATATTCAGGCGACTCCATAGTCCTTCCCCATGAAAAGACCCAGATTCATCATTACCCTCTTGATTCTGCTGTCCTCTTTCGTATCTTCAACAGTTTACGCGAGCTATACAGATTCCTTGAGGTTCACAGGTTCAGTGGTGTTCACGCCGCCACTGAACCTGGAACTTACCAATCCCGCCGTCAAAGCTATCAGACCGGGGGAAAGCATCGATTTGGATCCGGACAGGAAAACCATGGGTTTCACCGTTTTGCTGGTGGAACCCGGAGATCAAAGGGTCATAACTTTTCAGATCAGAAACACCGGCAGCAACCCTGCCCTGCTGCAGAATTTGTCGCCCAAGAATCCGGATTCTTCTTCCGGGGTGTCCGTGCAATGGCCCACCATGAACAATGTTGTTCTGGATGCGGCCTCCACATCACCTGAATTTACGGTTCTTGTTATGTGGGAGCCCAGCGCCATCGGGGCCCCGGAGGGGGTCGTTAATTTTTCGGCGGCTATCCAATACACGCAATACAGCCCGCCGTAACTCAGTTCAGATTAGGCAAGTCTCCAAAGGCCGGTTAGGATTAATCATGGCGAAAGTCTTTCGGAGAGGTTTTCTTATCATTAACACGCTGCTGCTGCTTTCTTTGAGCATTGCTTACGCCGCCCAGGCCAACAACCTTGGTGTGTTAGGCACGGCCCAGGTCAGTGGGTACGACCTTAACTCCGATACGCTGGCGGTTTTTCCGATTCCCTGGGCTGACGGCAGCTATTTTTACTCTTCTAACCTGCCCGCCGCCTTGACTCATGGAGAGGAAGATTGGATCGGTGACACCTTCTATCTGAATATTGTCAAACCCCCCAGCGTCGCCAACAATGGTATGAACAATTTCACCATGGAATTCAAGTTCAACAACCCGACTGTATATGCCTGGACGAGCGGGCAAGCCGGCGCCGTGACTGTTTCCGGTGTGTACAGTTCCGTGGCAGCGGCTTTGAGTTCCACAACTGTCAATCCCGGTCAAAGCGTTACCGTGACCTTTTCCTTTCGGACGAAAATTGATATCAACAGCACTGATGAGGCAAAAATCACGATTTCTTATGTCATGGCCGGCAAACCGCGATATATCTATATTAGTGTTGTTATGAGGCCGGTCTGATGCGCAACAGAACCATCGTTTTCTTGCTGCTGGCGGTGACGGCGGTCACTCAGTTGCTTCTGCTTGTGTGCCCGGACTATTTGACGGCGTCCTTTTTCGAAGGGTTCCGGCCCCTGATATACGGACTGATGTTCATCTTCTGCTTTGTCCTTGGCAGGAAAGATGAACGAACCCACAGCCTGAAAGGGGATTACTTGCTTACGGCCTGTTTGGGCGCCTTGCTCTATGTGATTGCCTTGTTTGTCAGCGGCCTTATTCTGGGATTCGCCAACAACCCTATGGATACCGGACGTTTGAAGGCGCTTGCAAGCAACTCCTACAGTTATTTGGGTGTGGCTTTGATTCGGGAGTTTGTTCGGGGCAAGGTTATGACTTTGGCGTCAGGCAAGATCCGGTATATTATTATGGTATCAGTGACGGCCACGCTGGTGTTTACCTTCAGCGGCATGGACAACATTAAGAGCGTTGTTGCTTATGATGCCGCCGGGTTGCTGGATTATGTGTTTACAATTCTGCTGCCGATGCTGATCCTAAACGGGTTTCTCTGCTATACCGCCCGCAGGGGCGGTATGATGGGAAACATGATTTTCCAGTCCGTCTATTGGGCGGTTTATTTGTATTCCCCATTCATGCCTGATATCCAGAAGATTATGGAAGCCATCTTTATCCAAGCCATTGTATTAATTATGTTTGTTCTGTTTAACGGTCAGGAATGGCGGCAACATCTGATCCAAACAAAACAGACGGTCAAATCGACACGGGACTGGCTCTGGATGACGCCCGCCGGCATTGTATTGGCTCTGTGTTTGCTCTTTGGACTGGGGGTGTTCCCCTTTATCCCTGTCGGTGTGGCTTCCAACAGCATGAAAGGCGAATTCTCCAGAGGCGATATGATCATTGTTGAGAAAGTCACAGAGGAAACATTGAAGGGTATTCAGGTAGGCGATATTATTCAATACCGTTACGGCAAAATCTCCGTGGTGCACAGAGTCGTTGAGGTTCGGGCCACCGATTCTGGAGGCAAAGAGTATGTTATGAAAGGCGACTACAACCCTGTGGAAGACATCCATCCGGTCAAACCTAGTCAGGTTACTGGGTTTGCCCGTTGGCACATCCCCTATCTCGGATTTCCCGCAATACTGGTCTCTTCTCTTACGCCAAAGCCGGGCGAAACCGGAGATATTCAAACACCGGATTAGGATCATCATCAGAGAACGCGGCAAAGGTTGGCGTGGCTTTCCATTGAGGAGCAGCATGACAGGATCAGATCGGAGGTGATGGGGGTGAAGCTCTGGTTCAAGCGAATATATGACGAACACGCGAGGACGTTTCTTGTTGCTGTATGTGTGTTTTGCCTGGCGGTTTCGGCAGCAGCCGGCGGCTATCTGGGTTACCGGCTCCTGAGAGTTCGTCAGGTCACCAATATCTTCAACGTCGAGCAAAAGGAAACCCTTGAGTACCGGGTGCATATTCGGAAAAACCCCTACATCGACCAACCCTATCTGGGCATGGGTGAAAACTATTTATATTCCTACACAGATTACATCGAACTGCGCAGTTCCTATTCCTTTTCGGCCAGCGAGCTCATAAACACCCGTTATGAATATCAAGCCAGCGCCACCATTGTCTCCCGGTACAACAGAGCCGTGGGTGGTTCAAACAATCCGGAAGTTATGAGCAAGACATATATTCTGGAGCAGGTGGCGGAGGAAATCAATTCGGATCATTTCAGATTAGACCGAACATATGATATCTTCTTGGAACCTTACAAAAGAGAATTGGAGGATTTTGCCGCAACTGTCGATACCAATCTAATCGGTGAGGTTCGGCTTGATATCAAGGTGACGTTGAAAAACCTGGAAAATGAGGATGATACAATAGCCAAGGGCGTTACCATTCCGCTCAGTTCCGAATTCTATACGATTGAGACTCATGGTGACGCGGAGAAAACTCAAGAACATAAAGTGCTGGAAAAGCCCCTTTCGATCTGGGCTATTTTGTTGTTGTCCTTCTTGATTCTTGTCGGTGTCGCCGGGATTTTGGCTTGTCTGAAGAAGCTTCTGGATCGTCGTTCGGCGTACCGTCGGGAGATCGGCGGGTACCTGAAATCCTATGATGATGTTATTGTCAATACGTCGACCCCTATTGATTTTAAGGCCTACCGGATTGTGTTGGTGGAGAGCTTCAAAGAGCTGCTCAATATGTCTAACAAAGCGAACAGCCCGATCATGTATTGGGAGAATTCTCAGGGGGCCCATTTCTATATTGTTAATGACGAATCTTTGCTGGTTCTGTACACGGTGAAGAATCCCCATTGAGAACCTGGCAATAGCAACCAAACAAAGACAGAACCCAATTGCAACCGGGTTCTGTCTTTGTTGAAGGTTTCGTAGGAGTATGTCTCTTACTGATCTCACGCCGACTGGAATTCACGCGAAGAGCTATTTCAAGTTTAGAAGCATGATCCGCACAACCTCAATAACCAGAAAGAGCAACAGCGGAGAAAGATCCATCATGCCAACCCGCGCGAACCGAAAGGGTTTCAGAAGTGGTTCCGTCACAGAAAACAGGTAGCGGAAAAACGGTTGATTGGGATTGTGCGGAATCCATGACACGATGACGCGCAGAAGGATAACCCAACTAAGAATACGTAAAAAGATATTACAAATGTCAATCAACATAGCCATAGTCCGCGCATATCCCCTTTTCGTATGTTTGACGGAATCCCATAGACAAGTCCCGCAAGATATTACTACTTGTTCAACCCCGGCCAGATCAAGCCGTTCTCCGACATGCGGAAACTAAGATCGCCGCTGATATCGACGTTGTTTGGAACGAAGAGAAAGATAGCCTTGCCGACTTTTTGCATATTGCCGTTAAGGGCGTAAGCCGTGCCGCTGACAAAATCGATGATGCGCTGTGCCAGAACACTGTCGGTTTTCTCCAGGTTCAGGACGACTGTACGGTGAGACTTCAGATGTTCAGCGATGTTTTGCGATTCGTCAAAGGACTTGGGTTCAACAACCACAACACGAACTTGTTTTTGCGTATGGATGCTAACCACTGAAGACGGCGCCTTGCGGGTCAGAGAACTTGTTATACCGGAAATGTCGGAAAGTTGTGCGCCTTTGGGGCTGGCAGCGTTCTTGGGGCTTTTGCCAGCGTTTCTGCTGGAGGGAGCAGGATCTGGCTCCTCATGTTCCTCAGGCATTGGCTCACTCATCATTTCATCTTCTTCTTCATCATATTCCTCGCCGCCCATCATACCAATAAATTTGTCGAATAAACCCATCTTTGATCTCCTTCTTTCTAAATAATAGTTTGAGTGAGTAGATTGAGCACCGAAAACAGAATCAACGCTGACCAAAAATCCCGGAACCAACACGGATGATGGTTGCCCCTTCAGATAAAGCGATTTCGTAGTCATCGCTCATGCCCATAGATAATTCGGTAAACTGTTCTTTGGCGGCAACGCCGAGGCTAATCATAGAGTCGCGGAGTTCTCGCAAAGTGGAAAAAACAACCCGGGTCTCATCATCAGAAGCATCAGCTTTGCCGATGGTCATCAGACCATCCACAGCCACACGAGGATACTTTTGAGCCTTGTCCAAAAACCATGGTGCTTCCTGAGGGCTCACGCCCGCTTTGGCGCTGTCTCCGGTGACATTGACCTGAAGCAGTGCCCGCCAAAGGTGGTTTCTTCTTTCTCCTTCGTTGTTCAGTGCCTCTAGAAGAGACACCCTATCCAAAGAGTGAATGAGAACAATACTTTCATCAAGGTATTTGAGTTTGTTTGTTTGCAGGCGACCGATAAAATGCCATCTGGGCTGCGTGGGAAGAGCTTGATCCTTTTTGGTCAACCATTCTTGGACGCGGCTCTCGGCAAAATCAATTTGTCCCCATCGGCAGGCTTCGGCAATTCGATCCGAATCAACTGTTTTGCTTACGGCAACAAGTACGGGAGCGCGGCTATGCCCTTGGCAGCTTTCCGTGGCGCAACTCATCCTGCGTCGTATTTCAGCCAGATTCTGCTCAATTGACACAGTGCTCCACCCCATCTTCGCTTGTCCAAAATCTTCCGCATTTTTAATGATAACTTTTATTCGTGGCAAGTGTCAAGCTTTAATAATTATAAATCATTTATAATATAATTATACTTATATAGATGGTAAAAATTTCGATTTTATCAGAATTGTGAGTTTCAGTCTTTTCTATGAGCCAGTGGTCTTCTCGCAATCGTAAAACGTGAACAAAAAAGTCTTGACAATATAAAGTAAAACGTTTACAGGGGCGGTAAAAGAAAGAGGATTTAAGAAGCAAGGCTTGATTGACGCAGTCTACACTTTCTTGCCATTGATTCCAGGCCGCGGGTTTTTGACCACGCGGGTTTCAGCGTGAATACCTTCAATACAGGCGAAATCTTTATTCTGATCTATGACGCGGATATTTTTTTGTATGATGATGCCTGACTCGACAACATAGATCGAGGCGTCCTCCCCTTTATAAACCACAGCGGACACAGGGACAACAAGGCCCTGCCGGGAATCCTGCTGAACCCATTTTGCCGGCAAAACTCTTTGGGCGCTTGTGGGTTCCAGAAAACGATGGAAACGTACGACCACACCATGGGGGTTGTTTGAGCGCAACTCCACTGAGGCTTTTTCGAGGTTGTCGCCCACTTTGAATTGAAGAAAATCGCCTTTGTTGATGGTGTTGTTGCTACCGGTCAAATAGATGAAAGCCCAGCTTGGTTCAAGATTATCAACCATTTTGCCGGCTACGCCTTGGGCAGAAACACCGGTGATAGGCTGGAGCCTGTTTACAACGTTCAGATCTTTTGCGGGGTAAGGGGTTTTGGCAAGTTTGGCGGTTTCCGGGATGACGGCGTTGACTTCGTTCAGGAGTTTCTGGAGATCCGCGGTGGCTAGGTTTGTTGGCGTTAGGATGCCTTCCAATCCGTCTTTGCCGGCGATAAAAAGTCCGGCCACAGGGGCGGCGATGCTGTCCTTTCCGATGTCGGCGATCTTTTCGCCGCGGCGGAAACGGGAACCGTCTGGTTTGAGATAAACCGGTGTGCCGCTCACAGGTGAGGTGACGAGGGTCTCCGTGTTGGCAATCAGCAGCACCACCGGGATGTCATGGGTGATGACCCCTTCGGTGGCCGCGACGTAGGTCAGGCGGCTCTGCAGCAAAAGGAAAGCGCATACCAGCGCGAATACCATGAGAACGAGGATGGCTGGTACGGATAGGGGGAGTTTTTCCGGTATGAAGGTTTTGAAGGGCGTTATGAATTTTGTTGCGAGTTGTTTCATATTGCCTGGGGGTTCACCTCACAGCCCTTTATTTTTGAGGTCATTAACTAAATCAACATAGAACTCACAAACATCAAACCCGGGAATGTCTTTGCGCGTCAAATCAATAATATCACCATGGGAGATTCCCTTGTTTCCGGACGGAGCAACAATAGTCAAACAGTTGGCCCCAAGGAAAACAAGCAGACACCCGGTCAGACGTTTAGCATAAAGCAATTTTCGGCACCTCCCGTGAAAAATGAGTTGATACGGAAACTTGTTTTGCGCGCATTTTATGTTTCAATCCGCATAAAGGCCGCCATGCGTCCTGTTTGGTTCTGCCGGCGATAGGAAAAAAACCAGTCGCTGTGACAGCAGGTACATAGAGATGCACAGAATATCCGGGAGTCCGGCAGACCCGCCCGCAACAGTTCCAGCCGGTTGACTTCTGACAAATCCAGAGCGTATTTGCCGTTGTCGCGCCGGAAGGCGTATTGGCCGAACCCAGGGATTTGCTTCTTGAATGCCGCCGCTGTTGCTTCATCAATTTCATAACAGCAGGAACCGACACAGGGTCCGATAGCGGCCAACAGATCAGAGGCGTGGCATCCCCTGGCCCAGAGGAAGGCGACCATGGCGCGGGCCATTCCCGCCGCGCTGCCGCGCCAGCCCGCGTGGGCTAAAGCGGCCCAACGTGTCTTGGGGTCGAAAAAAAACAGTGGGACGCAATCGGCAAAAAAGGCCATCAGCCCTACCCTGCTTTGCGTGGCCAAAGCGTCATATCCCGGCAGAACAGATGCCAGATCGAGCATGCCGGCGCCGCCTTGGTTTTCTTCGACTGTGGCGATCTTGACGCCATGAACTTGTTCGCCGGCGACACATTGCCGAGGTGTGCAAGACAGCGCCGCCAGAAAACGGCTTCGGTTCTCCAGAACGTCTGCCGCGGAGTCGCCAACATGGAGACCTAGGTTCAACCCGCTATACGGGCCGGTGCTGCAGCCGCCTAGACGTGAGGAAAAGGCGGCGGTGACGCCGTAGTCTCCCCAGGATAGGACGAGATGCGGGGGGGTTCTGTCTCCGGGTTTTTGGCGCCAGAGCCAAGGGCCGCCGGGCGTGGGAAGGGTTTTGTTAAGAAAGTTGTTGTCAGATTTGTCACTCATGTGGTCACCATAAGTATACTCACGCCTTCATTCCCAATCGAAGGTTTGGCACAATTTTGGCAGAAGTTTCGGAAGGTCAGCGTCATCCCATTCGACGTCAATATCGGCGGCGTAGCGGATTTCAGAAGCCATTGCGGCTTTCAGCTGCTCCGGCAAAGGGTATTCGTCTAATTTATGGTGAAACACATTATAATCTCTTGATAAACCATATTTCTGAAAGAACGCGTCTGATGCCGCGCCCAGGATATCCTCATATTCCACACCTTCTGCACAGGACTCCACATCAGCCAGGGATTCAGGATCAGCCAAAGCGTTCAGAAAGATTTTTTTGCCCTGGGCGGTCAGCCAGCCGCGAAAGTAGTCAAATCCGTCGTCTGAACAGCCGCCGTTGATCACATAAGCCGCTGCCCACAACTTGTCCTTATAGGAAAGACGCTGGTACTCATCAAATACCTGTTTCCACAGCATGAGATCTGCTGTTTCCAATTCAGCCAACAAGGCGACCAGCGGATCATGCATGTCCTCCCAGCTGTCCGCGCTTGTCCGCGCCTTATCGATAATTTGCCAAAAATCCGCGATATTCATGAGCTTTTCCTCCTCAGTAAGACGATGACAGTGCGTTGAGAATTCTTCTCTTTAATAAGTATAGCATGGGGGGGCCTGGGCCACAACCAGGGGGCCAGACAAGGGTGCATATTTAAAAAGTGCATGAACTGACGATAAGGATAAGCAGAGGTTTCTGCCGCGGTGTTTTCCCGCAACTCAATGGTGAGTTGGAGGAAGATACCGCGCTGGCCAGTAACAGTCCCGAGGTAGGGTTTGGTGAGCGGGAGAATCCAAGCGCCTCTCTGCCTGACGCAACCTCAAAAGGTGAAAAGAGTTCGCGGGCTTTTGGAGTCTCCCGCTCACCAAACCCTACCTCGGGACTGTTACGAGCCCACATAATATCCATCTCCATTCACCATTCGGTTGCGGGAGAACCCCGAATGCATGACGCATATCCAACTCGCGTATTGGCCCTCGCACGACATTAAGCGTCTGCCCTGCTCCGTTCTCTCCCCGAGCATCCTTGGCCGGGGTCAGTAACCCAAAATGTCATACTGGTGCGACATTACACCATTGCACCATATCATGAAAGGGATCAGGATCAATAATATCGGTCGCTAAACCGGTGATCATACCGAGCAGACACGTTGACCAGAATAACGTCAACCCCGATCTTGACCACTTTATCCCACCCTATAAAAAGATCGCCGCCCCGGCCTGAACCGCCGGAACCCCAGAAACTCGGGCGGGGTGTGTACATACTAATGACAAGACCCTTAACGCAGCCCCGTTCCAGATCCAACTCCAAGTCCAGCACCGGCCCAAGGCGCGAACCGTCGCTAATGTTGATAATGTCCATAGAACGCAAATCTGAAACATGCATCTGGTTTCCCCCATTCCCTGCCGGATCTGTATATGTATATGGAGTCATCCCGCACATTATTCGGTGTTCAGCGTTGGTTTGCGGGAGCGAGTCCAATCTTTCAGTGAAACATCAACGCGCCTTTGCCGACGAACCCAAACTCTTCGCCGGCAAAGGCGTGTCAAAAGGAGAAGTCAATTCCTGTGGCGGCACATGGCAATCATTTCTTCTTGTCTTTTTTCGCCGCTCTCTCTTTATAAAGGGGTCCGGGGTTCCAATAAACCGTTTTTCCGAAGGTACCGTTCACAAGGGTTGCGGCTGAGAGATAAACACCGACAACACCGGTCAGCAGAAGCAACCAACCCGCTATTTGAGCGAATGTCGCGCTTAAATCGGGGAAAAGAGCCAAATCCTTGATGGCGATAAAGGGGATGGCCAGGTCAAGTAAGACAACAATGGTAAACAGTAAGGCGGGAGATTTGTAAAAAGCAGGCGTCCAAAGAATGAGAACAATGCCCAGACAAAGCCAGAGCCAGCCTTCGATCCGCGAGTCCAGGGGACTGGCGGCCCCGGCTTTGGCAAGCATACCCAATCCGGTGGCGAGCATGAAGTAAGCGCTGAAGAATAAAAACGTGTTTCCGCCGGTCAATGAACCGGACTTCAGATCCAAAAGCGCAACAACAATCTGTATGGCAAATCCACCGATGAGAATCCAGCCGAACAATGGCAGACAGCTCGCGTCAACCAGCCCGTTCAACATGGCAAAGAAGCAGAAACAAGCGACGGCCAGAGCCACCAGGCCTGCAGGAGTGGGGTTCGCCCAATTGGTCACTTTGGTTTCCATGAAATCACCCTTTCATAGTTAAATTATCGTTCAAGCGTCGCACTATTCATTTACCGCCACCCGCGACGGGACGCCAAAACACGGGCTTGGAACAGGCGCTAAGAGTTTGTGCAAATAAGTACACTGTAAATACATTGCTAAAATCTTAACAAGTGAAATAAGCGATAAAAAAATAGTCACCCACATTGTACCACTCTCAGATCTTGATTGGCAAGAGAACTAGAAATAGCGGTTGCCTATGGATGCCATTAAGATTACAAATACAAGCATTAGACATGCTTGCGCATATTTTTCAAAGCGGCTTTTTCTAAGCGGGAAACCTGGGCCTGACTGATGCCGATTTCGTCGGCGACTTCCATTTGGGTTTTGCCTTGGAAAAATCTTAGTGAGATAATTTTCTTCTCGCGATCGCCCAAGCGGCCGATTCCTTCTTTGATGGCGATGGATTCCAGCCAAATGCGTTCAGTTTCGCGTTCATCACCCACCTGATCCATAACATAGATGGGGTCTCCCCCGTCGTGATAAATAGGCTCAAAGAGAGATATGGGTTCTTGAATGGCATCGAGAGCCAGAACCACATCTTCCTGAGCCACATCCAATTGCTTAGCGATTTCTTCGATGGTGGGTTCCCGAGAGGTTTCGACAGCCAGACGGTCGCGGGCCTGCAGGGCTTTGTAGGCGATGTCGCGAAGAGACCGGCTGACACGGATCTGGTTGTTATCGCGTAGATAGCGGCGGATTTCCCCAATTATCATGGGGACGGCGTAGGTTGAGAATTTGACGTTCTGACCCAAATCGAAATTGTCGATGGCTTTGATAAGGCCGATACAACCGACTTGAAAAAGATCGTCAACATGTTCCCCCCGGTTGCTAAACCGCTGAATAACACTCAGAACCAGGCGCAGATTGCCGCGGATCAGTTCTTCCCGAGCCGAGATTTCGCCTGATTGCAGACGAACAAAGAGATCTTTCATCTGAACTCCGGTGAGCACCGTGAGTTTCGAAGTGTTCACACCACAAATTTCGACTTTGTGTAAAATATTGTCCGCCCCCCATCTTTCTTGTCAAAAGTATTCCCTTGGGGAGGCGGACTTATTCTCTTGTTTTTCAGATTGAAGACGAAATTTGTCTGCGTCGGTATGATCTGACAGAGCTTATTCCAGGCGTATGAATTCCTTGCGTAGCCTGCGGATGATGCGTTTTTCCAGGCGTGAAATATAGGATTGGGAAATACCGAGACAGTCGGCGACTTCTTTCTGGGTTTTTTCTTCGCCGCCGATGCCGAAGCGCAGTTCCATAATAAGCTTTTCTCGTTCGGTTAGAATGCCCATGGCTTGCTTTAGAATGGCGCGATCGACTTCTTCTTCGATGGGTCGGGAGATAATATCGTTTTCGGTACCGAGAACATCGGACAGCAGCAGTTCGTTGCCGTTCCAGTCAATGTTGAGGGGTTCGTCGAAGGAAACCTCGTAGCGTGTTTTGTTGTTGCGGCGCAGATACATGAGGATCTCGTTTTCGATGCAGCGGGAAGCGTAGGTGGCAAGCTTGATTCTTTTGGTGGGGTCAAAAGTGTTGACGGCTTTAATAAGGCCGATGGCGCCGATGGAAACGAGGTCTTCGATACCGATACAGGTGTTTTCGAACTTGCGGGAAATGTAGACGACTAGGCGTAGGTTGCGTTCAATCAATGTGTTTTTGACGGTCATGTCGCCCGCTTCCAAACGCCTGATGAGCTCCCCTTCTTCATCTAAACTTAGCGGCGGCGGCAAGGCCTCGCTGCTGCCCACATAAAAAATTGTGCGGGCGGGGCGGGAGGGTCGGAATCTATGCCATATTCCGGCGCATAGATTCCTGAACTTTGCCCAATGGGACACAAGATTTTTCTTGAACAACATCGCCGATGTTCCTTCCTGAGGGATTTACGCATTGTGGATGCAGCAATACTTGAAATCGGTTTTCCGCGCTGAGAACCTGATTGACCAGAAGGACGGAGACTTTTTGGCCGAGGGGCTGAACGCTTTGTGAGAGGTGATCAAGCCTTTTTATGCTAACGTTTTGTGGCCTGACGGCAGGCAGAAGGCGTTTTCCGCCGACACTGGCGGTAGCGACGAAGGACATAATCTGCGACAGCTCAGAAGACTGCCACAACAGGGTCCAGGGGTTGCCCTCTTTTTGCCAGGCGCTGCTAAGGAATCTTTGCACAACCGGCGGTAAAACGTGTCTAAGGGCCTTTTCTTCGGCGATAATAACCGGTGTGCCGGTAACGGGGTCTTTCAAATCGTTGCCTGTGTCCAACAGGGCGGAAAGTTCAACGCTGCCCCAGCCGAACTCCAATTCGACTTTGTACAGGACTTGCTGCAGGAATTCATCTGTTTTGTGCCAGCGCTGCCATAGAAACACAACGCCGTAAACGGCTCCCATCAACGTTGGGATGATCCAAAGGTTATGGGGCGTCAGATGTGTGCCGCTGCCTGAGATCATATAGACGCCGCCGCCGCTTATGGCGGCCAGAACAACAAAGAGTGCCAAGCAGCGGAAAAAATCCGCTAGGCGCCTGACGCGCAAGCCGACCGTAAGCATCGCCGGCAGGATTGGCACTACGGCCATCACAGCGGGTCCTTGCCAAGACATGTCCCAGGTCCAGAGGCACAGAGGGATCAAACCGATTAAGACGCCGGCAGCCAGCCACAAGGGATAAATCCTGCGCCGGCAGAGGCGCGATACAAGGAGCAGAAGAAGAACATTCATCAGGGTGTGCACTATAAATGTTAGATCCAGGTAAATGATCGTTTCTGCCATCATCATCTCCTTTGATAAATAAAGGGTTCCTATCGTTTTGTGTGACAGACTCTATTCGGGACAATGGATTCTGTCAAGATAACAAACCGTGGGATGAAGCACTTAACAAAATTATAGGTGAAATACCAAAAAAACCCTGTCGTTTTAAGGACGAGGGTTTTTGCTAATTATTGCGGTATGATCGTCTTTTTAAGACAAAAGGGAGAAGGATCTCACATTTTTTCCATGGCGTCTATGTCATCTTCCGAAGGGGCTGATGGTGCGTTTTCAAATGTTTGTTTCCAGGTGGCGCCAATAATTCTGTCTTCGGCCGGTTCAGATGTATCCAGAATCATCTGAAGTTTTAGGGATGTTTTGCTATGGTTGTAAACGGCGTAGCCACTGACGTTGTAGGGAACACTGTAATAGAGATTGTGTCTGGTTTTCATAGAAGCGTCTTCAGCAAAATAGCCGACGACCTGCGCGTTAGGCGTAGATGTGAGGGTGATGACAAAACCGCAGCCGCCGGTAGCGCGGGGGTCGGTCTTGAAACCGTTGTTTCTGATGGACCCGCCCCGGGCGATCATGGTGGGGGCGCAGTCGGGGTCTGAACGGAATTCGCCGCATTGGACGCCGTTGCCGACATGGTCGGGGTAGTTCTTCTCGTTCATAGCTTGATAGGGGTCGTCTGAATATTTGTTGTAGTCTTTGGCTAGCTGTACTAAGCCGCCAATGCCAATGACTTGGGGTTCGCCCAAGAGTATGAGGGTGTCAGCTATGATGCCTGTTCCAGAGTAATTATCGCCGTCGCCGCCAACGCCTTCGAGGAGGGCTTGGTCTTCAACAATAAGCCGACCGGCTTTGATGCCGTCGCCTTCAAAGAAACCGCTTTTGCCGGCTTTGACTTGCAAGAGGGACTTCTCGGTGACGGTGAGAGTGTTTTCAACAAAGAGACCATGGAAATTTTTTTCGGCGGGCCCTTTAATCGTTACGACGCCTTCGACGCGCAGATTGCTTTCTGAGTAGACGACGGCGTTGTTGGTCAGCAGGCTGTTGCGCTGGGGTTGCTGGAGTTCTATGTTGAGGTTTTTGAAAGTGACGTTGGGAGCGGTGATCCAGATACGGCTGTCCAACTTGTTATTTTGTCCGTCAATGATGACGGAACGTTTCAACCAGAGCTCTTCGCCGTTTTCGGCAGTGATGTTCTGAGTCAGGAAGACGTTTCTGCCCGCGTCTATAGCACTTTTCAGTTCATCCCAGGTGCCCGCGGGTTTCCATTGCATTTCTACATTAGCCAGGATGTGTTTAACCGCGTCTGTTGAGATGATGTTTTCACCGCCCAAAACGTAGCATAGGCTGTTTTCTGTAAGCTTGCCTTGTTCGTTGTCTGTGTCGGCGGGAATTTCCGCCGGATTAATGAGGATGATGGCCGCATTGCGGGTGGCGGCGGCGGGTGCGACCGTGAAAAGATCTATGAGTTGAGGGCTTTCCCCGCTGGCTATCCAGACGCTGTTGAATCGGTAGGGCAAAGTATTGACAATGATTTTGTTGGTTTCGTAGAAGTCTTGGCCGGCTAGTCGTTTGGCTCCTTTGATGTCTTTGACGTCTTCTTCGTTTCCGACCAAATAGACAATGCCTGTGAGCTGGTTTTTCGGAACATAGCCGTTTTCGTCAGCAAGCAGGATTTGGTATCGGTTGGTCGCCGCGAAGGAGCTGATGCTTATAGCGTCAATAATGGAGGCGGCGCTGATAACGAAGGTCCCTTTGATGTCTCGCAGTTCTTCATTTATAGCGCGGGAGGTGGCCCAGGGGTCTTCTCCATGCAGGGGAGACAGCGCGGCGCCGGTTTTCAGATTGCGGAGTTCTTTCAGAAGTGTTTCGCTAAAATCGCCCAGAAGATAGATTGTCTCAGGTTTCAGTTCAGATATTTTCTTGGCGGTGCGTTTGTCAAGGCTTTCGCGGGGCGTCAGCAAGATGGGAGCATTTTCTTGTCCGGCCAGCGGCGCCGCACAAAGGAGATCCGACAAGCCCTCTTCATCGTTTGACGCCAGTATGACGACAGAGGATTCTTGAGTCCAGATTTCGTCGCAGATCTCAATAGCTGTTTCAATGGAGTTTTCCGTTGTGTAGCGCACTATAGCGCCGGCTATGATGGTTTTTGGCGAGAAAGCTGTCGCCATCATAGCAACAGCGCATACGACGCTTACGGCGATTTTGGTTTTTCTGTTTGCTACAGTATGTTTAAATAGGTTCACGTAATCTCTCCGTTCATTGCGCGTGGATTCTGTATGCAGTAGGTTCTAAAGCGGATTATCCTGACATAGTGTATTATATTTTTGTTTGACAGGTTTTGTGTGATGTTACGCTGTTATAAAGGTTTATCCGAAAAGATCTTGTGTTAATTGTCGTCCAAGCTTCCTTCATCAGAATACTCTTTTTCCGCCTAGAATGCAATATGGTTTATTTCAAAAAATGTAATATATTTTTGGATCCTAATTGAGCGGCGTCCAATGTATAGGTTAATATCATGGTTACCGATCAGACCCCAGCCGGAGGGCAGGAGGACCGGGCCCTGTCCCCAAGCCTTTGCGGAGGACTGGATGAAACACTTGGCGAACGGGAGAGCCCGCAAACCCAACTGTCTGAGCGCCGCACAGCGGTGCGAGTTTTGGGTTTGCAGCGAACGAAGCCTAGTGTTTCACCAGGCCGGAGAACGGCTTGGGGACAGGGCCCCGGCCCTCCTGCCCCCCGGCTGGGGTCTGATCGGTAACATTTCATGGAAGCATATTAGCGCATATTGGTGAGAGAGCTGGTATTTAGAGTTTATTTGGGTTATCATAAAGGATGATTTGGAGATGTGGCGAAATTACAAACATTCTTATTTTGAACAATAAGAATAAACATATTAGGGTTCGAGGGATGTAACACTTTACAGTTTTGGCCGGTTCAGGCAGGAGGAGCAGCGAAGCCGATCATGGTGATAAGGAAAGCGCCTATGCGTTCTAATTCTTGGCGAAGGATACTTGTTGTATTCTTGCTTTTGGTGCAAATGCTGATCACGGCGTTTTTTTTGTATACCACAAGCCAGACTTTTCATAATGTTTATCTTCTGTTGATTGTGACCAGCATTCTTGTGGCTTTGTATGTCGGAGGCAGACAGGATAACTACGCTTATAAGACCCTTTGGATTATGACGATTCTGATCATTCCGATTTTTGGGGGTGCTTTTTATCTGTTGCTTAACCATCAGGAGATGGGGGGCAAGTTTCGCAAACGTTTGCGTGAAGCGACTTCCTTGGTTCGATCCCATGCTGTGCAGAAAGAGAGCTGCCTGTTTTTGGCTCGGGAGGCGTGGCCCGATTATGCTGTGCTCATGTCATATCTGGAAAAACATGCCGTTTTTCCGGTTTACGCTCACACTGACGCGGAGTTTTTTGATTCCGGGGAAACCTTGTTTGTGCGTGTCCTTGAGGAGTTGGAAAAGGCGGAGCGGTACGTTTTTGTGGAGTCGTTTATTATGGCGGAAGGCCGGATGCTTGGCGCCATTCTGGACAAGCTGGAGGCTAAGGTTAAGCAGGGTGTGCTGGTGCGTATTATGTATGATGATTTCGGGTGTGTTGGGACGCTGCCGAAAAACTATAGGCAATATCTGAAATCCAGAGGGTTTCAGTGCGCGGTTTTTAACCCTTTTCGGCCGGTGCTTTCAACGCTGCAGAACAATAGGGATCATCGCAAGATAATTTCGATTGACGGCAAGACGGTTTTTACGGGGGGCGTGAATCTGGCGGATGAATATATTAATGAGTATGAAAGGTTCGGTCATTGGCGGGATTCCGGGATTATGCTGCGGGGGGAGGCGGCTTGGGGCCTGACGCTGGTTTTTTTGCAGTTGTGGAATTTCAGCAACAATAAATTCGATGATGATTTCGGTGGTTTTTATCCTTGGCGGGAGGAGACTTGTGCTCAGGAGACGGACGGGTTTGTTCAGCCTTATGCCGATAACCCGATGGATAAGGAAAATGTTGGTGAACAGGTCTATATGCGCGTTATTAGCGGCGCCAGGGAATATTTGTATATCAACACACCTTATCTTATTATTGACGGGGTTATTCTGGCGGCGCTGAAGCTGGCGGCGAAAAGCGGTGTGGATGTGCGGATTATGACGCCGTGTATTTGGGACAAGCGGTTGGTTCATTATACAACGCGGTCTTATTATCGGGAGTTGATCGAAACAGGGGTTAAGATTTATGAGTATACGCCGGGGTTCAATCATTCTAAAACGTTTGTTTCTGATGACAGGGTGGCTACGGTAGGTACGGTTAATCTTGATTACCGCAGCCTGTATTTGCATTTTGAGTGCGGTGTGGTGATGTACGGCAGCGGCGCTGTCTGGGATATTAAGGAGGATTTTCTGCGGACATTATCGGTGTGCCGGGAAATTGCTTTGGAGGATTGCCGGAACAATGTGTTTGTGCGGACTTTGCAGGAGTTGTTGCGGATTTTTGCGCCCCTTATGTGAGAGCGCGTATCCCCCGCCTCAAACGATTGAATCTTAATGCCGAACCCGTATAACGGTTGCGCTCAAGGTGTAGAAAATTACGGTTGTTGTCGCCAGAATCAGGGCGGAAAACCAGAAATTGCTGGTGAAACCGCCGAAGGCAAGTGTTACGCCGAATGTTTCGCGGAAGCCTGTGAGGGTTTCTGCAGGGGCATTGGCGAACAAAGTGGCTAGTTCACCGTCAGCCAGGATTTGCCTGAACATACTCGCGGCGTGGGTCATGGGGAAACATTTGATGAGCCATTGTACCCCCGTGGGCAGCTGGCCGATGGGGATATAGACACCGATCAGGAAACCGATCAGTGTGCCGATGACGGTGCTGAGGGCGGTAAACGCGCTTTGGCTTTTGACGAAGATGATGATAAAAAACACCATAGCGTTGCCGCACAGGACGCTGAGAAAGGCCGTCAGCAAAAGACGGGCGCAGTCAGCCGGCCCGGGCGAAGCGCCGCCGTTGGCGATGATGTATAGTTCGCTTAACAAAAGGGCTGTCAGCGTCATAATGATGCCCACCACAGCGGAACCCAGAACGTAACTAAGGGTGAGTTTGCCCCGGGAAACGGGGCTGGTGAAGAAGTCTTTCGCGGCGTTGGATTTATCCGCCACACTGATATTGAGCGCCCCCAAGCAGCTTGTGACGCTGGCCGCGGCCACCATGCCGGCAAGGGTCAAGCCGGCCATGACCACACCGATTTTGTCCGAATCAAAGCCTAAGGCTTCGCGCAAATTTGCTTCCATCATGCTGCCAAGAAATAGCACATAGAGGCCAAGGATGATGAGTACGGCAAGCAGGGAGAAAAAGACGTTCCCTTTGTCTCGGAAGAACAGCAGCAAATTTCGCTTAATCAACATTTCCTAAGTCCTCCGTAATATTCAAAAATACGTCGTCCAGCGTGCCGTTGATGATTTCGACGTTGGCGATGGCGTCTTTGTGCCGGTCGATTATGGGCAAGGCGTCCACCGTTTTGGCCAGCTTGTGTTCGATGTATTGGCCGTCTGTGAGTGTGAGCCTGAGCATGTCAGTACAGAAGCGGGTCTTGAGTTCCATCGGTGTGCCTGCCGTCATGACGGCTCCTTTGTGGATGACCACAACCCCGTCGCTGTCGGCGGCTTCTTCCATATAATGGGTGGTGAGAAACACCGTCATACCGTTTGTTTTCTGCAAATCACGGATCATGCGCCAAATGTCGCGGCGGGTTTTCGGGTCTAGTCCCGTGGTCGGTTCGTCGAGGAACAACAGTTTCGGCGTGTGGATTAACGCCCGGGCTATATCAGCCCGCCGCCTTTGGCCGCCGGAGAGTTTTCCGTAAGGCCGGTCGACGTAATCCGCTATGCCGGTGATGCTGACAGCATGTTCGACCGCGCTTTTGAGCCGCGCGCCACGTAGGGCGTAGAGGCTGCCGCGCACTGCGAGGTTTTCCCGGACAGTCAGCATTGCGTCCAGCACGTTGTCCTGAAATACGACGCCGATGAGACCGCGCACTTTGGTGGCGTTCCGGCTCGGGTCATATCCGCCCACGGTGACAGAGCCGGATGTTTTGGCCAAAAGTGTGGTGAGGATGTTGATTGTGGTGGATTTCCCTGCGCCGTTGGTGCCGAGCAGGGAAAACAAGTCACCTTCCGCGACGGTGAAGCTCACGCCGTTGACGGCTTTTACTTGGCCGTAGTTTTTGCGCAGGTTTTCGACTTGGATGATCATATTCGTATCGCCTCCTGCTATGGATTCTAGCGGTGGGCGGCTTTTGTTTCAAGGTTTGTCGCGGTGAGTTGCGTTTTCGCCCTTGTGAGTTGCGGTTTCCCAGGGAGCCGCTGTTTCCCTGTGAGCTGTGGTTTCGCAGGGAGCCCCGGTTTCACTGTGAATGGCGTTTATGCGTTCGTTGAGTTTGTCGGCGAGCTTTCTTGCTTGTTTGATGTTAACAACCCAGACGCCGATATACAACGCCAAGAAGAAAACAGTGATGCCGACGGCGCTTTCCGCGTCCAGCCAGCCTAAATAGATCAGTGAACCCAAGACGAGTGTGGCTGTCAAGATAAAGTGAAGGGCGTTCCGTAGGATGATTTCTGTTTTGGGAGCGGTATCTTTGTGTATCAGCAAGATTACAGGAAGGGTTCCCAGCACCGCCACAAGAGGGATCTTATACAAATCTTGCGCCGTGAAAATAAAATCTTCGGAAAACAAGGGTATGAGCGCCATAAACAATACCTGGCCTGTGGTGATGACACAAAATAGGATGAACATAAATTTAACGGCGTCGAGCGGTTTCATAATCCGAACCTCGCTTTCAAGGCGGGTACATATTGCCGTGATATGATGACCTTTTCCGAGTTTTTGAGTGTCGCATGAAAGCGTCCTTCCCCAGCGGGGGCGACGCTGATGATTTTCTTAACGTTGACGACAACCTGTTTGCTTATCCGCAGAAAATCACTGTTGTTCAGGGTTTCCTCGATCTCATAGAGTTTCTGTCTGCTCCGAAACACAGCTTTTTCCGCGTAGATGAATGTCTTGAGGTCAACGCTTTCGGCGTAGTAAATGCCGCTGACAGGAAGCAGCAGGGCTTGGCCGTCCTTGTAGACAGTTACGCTGTCTGGGCTCTTGAGCAGGCTGATCGCGCGCGCGATGTTATCGGTCATGCATCTGACGCTGATGACCACGTTGTCGTCTTCGCCGGGGGCCGGGTCTTGAATAATGATGCGCATGAAGACCTCTCTTAATCATAAACCAGGATAGATTAACGAAAACAATTGGCTATGCTTTGGTTCAGGGGCGGTTCCAGGATCCCCTCTTCAGTGATGATGTTGCTAATATACCGGGCCGGAGTGATGTCGAAGGCGGGATTGTAAACGGGCGCCTCCGGCAATGTTATGGCCTGACAACCCAGGCGGCGGACTTCATCCGGGTTTCTTTCTTCGATAACGATGGACGAGCCGTCCCCAATGCGGGGATCGATGGTTGACAACGGCGCGGCAATATAGAAAGGTATGTTATGGGCTTGGGCTAGGACAGCGAGGGAGTATGTGCCGATTTTGTTGGCGGTGTCGCCGTTGGCGGCGATGCGGTCGGCGCCGGTGATGATAAGGTCAATTTTATTTTGAGACATGAGGTATCCGGCCATGCTGTCGGTGATTAATGTGAAGGGGATGTTTTCCTGCAGGAGTTCCCAGGCTGTCAGGCGCGCGCCCTGCAGAAGGGGGCGCGTTTCGTCAACGTAGATGTGGAGCCCCTTCCCGGCTTCGTGAGCCGCGCGGATGACGCCGAGGGCTGTGCCGAATTCGGATGCGGCAAGAGAGCCGGTGTTGCAATGAGTTAAAATGTTGGCGTTGCCGGGTATAAGTGTGTGGCCGTGCTGGCCGATAAGGCGGTTAACGCGGGCGTCTTCGCGCTGCATCCGCTGGGCTTCCCGGGTGAGTTCTTGAACGAGGTGCGACAGTTCGTCCGGGGTGATGGTTTCGGGTATCGTGAAAACCTTTTGCATGAGTGTTTTTTCCATGTGCTCCAAGGCCCAACAAAGGTTGACCGCTGTGGGGCGCGCCGCAGCCAGCGTCTGATAAACCGTGCGGATGTGTTCGCTGAAGCTCATATATTGTGTTGGCGCAAAACCTTCTTTGGTTGCGGTGTTGTACTCCCTAATACCAAGCACATAACCATAGGCGGCGGCAATGCCGATCGCGGGGGCGCCGCGCACTTCCAAGCGGCGGATGGCTTCTACCACATCGGCCATGCGGGAGGCGTGACGGTATTCAACACGAAAAGGCAGCTCAACCTGATTGAGGATAATAAGAGAATCGCCGTTCCAAGCCAGTGTTTTGACCATAATGCGGTTGCTCCTTCACATGGTTGTTCCGCGAGTAACATCTGATATAGCCATTTCCATTTTCTATTGTCCACTCTTTATTGTCAAGTATCATGCTGCCGATGCCAAGCCTCAATCTGTTCCAGGCGTTCCTTGACCCGAACTTCCTGTCCTTGCGTTGTGGGCTGGTAATACCGGCGTCCGGCCAATGTATCTGGCAGACAGCGCATGGCGGTGAGTTTGTCTTGAGTGTCGTGAGCGTATTCATAGCCTTTGCCGTAGCCAAGGTCTTTCATCAGTTTTGTCGGAGCATTGCGAATATGCAGTGGGACAGGGTCAGCGATCATCCGTTGAGCGTCCCCTTTTGCCTGTTCGTAGGCCAGATAAAGTGCGTTGGATTTGGGTGCTAAGGCCATGTAAGTGACTGCGTGGGCTAAATGGACAGAGCATTCGGGCATGCCGATGAAATGACACGCTTGGTAGGCCCCAATAGCCACCTCCAAAGCCCGGCTGTCCGCCATTCCTATGTCTTCGCTGGCAAAACGTGTGACTCGCCGTGCCACATACAAGGGATCCTCCCCTGCTTCCAACATGCGGGCCAACCAATAAATGGCGGCGTGAACGTCGCTGTTGCGCATGGATTTGTGCAGGGCGGAGATGATGTTGTAGTGCTCTTCGCCGTTTTTATCGTAGAGGAGGGACTTCTGGCTGATGCATTGTTCGATGATTTCGGGGGTTACGGTTATTCTCACCTCGCTGCTCTCGCCTCCCCCTTTGCCTCCCCCCTTGCCTCCGCCTTCGCTTTCGCTGTTCAGAATGACCATTTCCAGCGTGCTCAGGGCAATCCGGGCGTCGCCGTTAGCGAATCCGGCGATAACGCCGAGCATTTCCGGTGATATTTGGATTTGTTGACCGCCGAATCCTTTGGGGGTGTTCAGGGCTTGCTGCAAAAGCTGTACCAATTCATCCGGGGACAGGGCCTGCAACACAAAGACTTTGCAGCGGGAAAGCAGGGCGGAATTGACCTCGAAGGAAGGGTTTTCTGTTGTGGCGCCTATCAGGATGATGCTACCCTTCTCAACATAGGGAAGGAAAGCGTCTTGCTGGGCTTTGTTGAAGCGATGGATTTCATCAATAAACAAGATGGTCTTGTTGCCCACTCGCCGGCTTTGTTCTGCCCGGTTCATAACTTCTTTGATTTCTTTGATGCCGCTGGTGACCGCGCTGAAATTGATGAAATGAGCTTTGGTTTGGCCCGCTATGATGCGGGCGAGGGTGGTTTTGCCTACGCCGGGAGGCCCCCAAAAGATCATGGATGACGCCTGGTCGCTTTCAATGATGTGCCGCAGTACTTTTCCTTCGCCGAGGAGATGAGTTTGTCCCACGAATTCGGAGAGGGTTTGCGGACGCAGGCGGCTGGCCAAGGGGCCTGTTGACTCTCTGTTGTCAAATAGGGATTGTTGTGGGTCTTCGTACATAGGTTTTCATCCTTGCTTACAGAAGCTTTCTTCCTGATATGTGTTCAAATATTATGTTTACGTTTCTGCCTTTGTTTTTTCCCAAGATTTGCGTCTGGCTTACCGTTCAAATATGGCCTGGGCAAATTCTTGTGGATCAAAGGGCCTTAAATCTTCCGGGCCCTCCCCTACGCCGATGAGTTTGACGGCGACGTCGGCTTCGTGACTCAGTCCGACGACGACGCCGCCTTTGGCGGTGCCGTCCATTTTGGTGAGGATGACGCCGGTGATGTCGGAGGCTTCCCGGAAGGATTTGACCTGTTGGATGGCATTTTGGCCGGTGGTGGCATCCAGAACCAGCAGGACTTCGTGAGGGGCGCCAGGGATTTCTCTGGCTATGACACGCTTAATTTTGTTGAGCTCGTTCATAAGGTTAACTTTGTTGTGCAAGCGTCCGGCGGTGTCGACTATGAGATAGTCGGCTTTGCGCGCCCGGGCGGCCTGGAGGGCGTCAAAAACCACAGCCGCCGGGTCGGCGCCTTCTCCGTGTTTGATTATGTCAGCGCCGGCGCGGCCGGCCCAGATCTGGAGCTGTTCGCTGGCAGCGGCCCGGAAGGTGTCGGCGGCAGCCAGGATTACTTTCTTGTTCTGTTGAGTGTAGTGATGGGCCATTTTGCCGATGGTGGTGGTTTTGCCGACGCCGTTGACGCCGACGACAAGATAGATGGTGAGACCGCTGGTTTTGTTATCGCCAGAGGTTCCGTCGTAGCTGCTGTTGGCGTTAGCATAATGATTGTCGCCATTAATAATCAGATTCTGGTGTTCCCCCAAGTATTGCTGAATGAGCTTCTGGAGTTCACCGGTGAGGGCGGTGGGTTCGGTTATTCTTTGTTCTTTGATGATCAGGCGCAAGTCGTCGACAAGCTCAAATGAGGTTTGGGCGCCGATGTCAGCTTGGATGAGGATTTCCTCGAGCTCTTCCAGCAGGTCTTCGTCCACTTTAGCGAAACGGGCAAAAAAAGAGTCGATTTTCTCGGTGAATCCTTGTCGGGTTTTGGTGAGTTTGTCTTTGAGGGAGGTTATGAGTCCAGCCAAGAAAGTTCTCTCCTTTCGGCGGGCTGTGTGCCGAATTGATCCAGTTCTATTGTGAGCAATTTGGATACGCCTGATTCTTCCATGCTGACGCCGTAGAGTCGGTCGGCAGCTTCCATAGTGCCGCGGCGGTGCGAAATGAGAATGAATTGGGTGTTGGCGGACAGTCGGCGGACGTATTGGATGAAGCGTTTGACGTTGGCTTCGTCCAGAGCCGATTCGATTTCGTCCATGACGCAGAAGGGGCTTGGCTTAACTTTGAGCATGGCAAAAAGGAGCGCGATGGCGGTGAAGGCCCGTTCGCCGCCGGACAGGAGGGAGAGCAGCTGGGGTTTCTTGCCGGGAGGCTGGGCGATGATGTTGATGCCTGTCTCCAGCAGGTTGTCGGGCTGGTCCAGAGAGAGATAGGCCCGGCCTCCTTCGAAGAGCTGGCAGAAGACTTCTGAAAAGGCTTTGTTGACATCATCAAAGCCTTGGGCGAATTTTTCCTGCATGATTTCGTCGAGTTCTCCGATAAGGTCGAGAAGTTTGGTGCTGGCGGCGATGAGGTCGTCATATTGGATTTTCAAGAAGTTGTAACGTTCAATCATTGCCGGGTGCTCTTCTAGGGCTGTGTGATTGACGGGGCCGAGGCGGCCCAATTCGTTGCGGATTTCGAGGACGCGTTTCTGCAAGAAACGCGTATTCGAAACCGCCTGTTCGATATTCGCTGGTTCGATACTCGCCTGTTCGATGTCTGCCTGTTCGATATTCGCCTGTTCGATGTCCGCCTGTTCGATGTCCGCGGGGTTGGGGTTCGCAGGTTCAGGTGAACTCGATCGTTCGAGATTCGAAGATTCTATTTCCGCTCCTGCTTTTTCGAACGCCGTATCAGCGAATATCGAGTTCTCGACTTCGAGCACCGCTTCTTCCCATGTGAGTTCCCATTCGGTTTCGAGACGGTCAAGGCCGGTTTCCCAATCGGCTTGGCCGCGGGCGCATTTGAGCTCGATCTGGTGAATTTGTCCGTTTTGGGCGGAGAGTTTGCTCCGGCTTTGCTTGGCGGTTTCTTCGAGAGCGTTCAGTTCCAGGGAGAGAGCATCTCTTTCTAAGCGGTCTTCGGCGAGACCGGTTTTGTCTTGGGTGAGGGTTTGCTGGGCTTCTTGAAGTTGTTCCTGCATTTGGGCACGGCTGGCGGCTGATTCGGCACAGTTGAGGAGGAGTTTTTCTTTTTCTTGGTTGCGTTGTTCTAGAGCGGTTTGTTCTTCATCGTATTCTTTTTTCTCGTCGTTGATTCGTTGGTTCATTTGTTCGTATTCTTCGTTGAGGCGAGCGAGTTCGACTTTGAGGGAGGTGATTCGTTCGGCGGTGGTGTCGGCTTGTTCGGCGTAGCTGCGGGTTTCTTGTTCGAGGGCTGTTTGGTCGTCTTTGAGCTGGATGACGAGGTCTTGGGCGACGATGTGTTTTTCGCCGGCTTCTTCTTGGTTGATGAGGGTTGTGGCGATTTGTTCGGCTAGATCCTGTTTTTGGCCCTGGAGCATTTCAACCATTTCGGTTTCACGGGTGATTTTTTCTTCCAGGTGCTTTTGAGCGACGGTGTTCAGTTTGTCGGTTTCTATGTGTTTTTGCAGTTCTTTTTGGACGGCGGTTAAGTCGATTTTGAGGGTGTCCCGTTCCCCCGCGTTTTGGCGGAGGTGTTGGCTGAGGGCTTGCTGCTCGGTTTCGAGGGTTTTGATGGTTTCCGCCAGGGTTTCCAGTTCGCGGGCGCTGCCCAGAAGGTGAGTTTTGCTTTGGAAGCTGCCACCGGTTAGAGCGCCGCCGATGTTGATCTGGTCTTGGGTCAGGGTGACGATGCGGTATTTTTGTCCGGCCGCGCGGGCGATGGCGACACCGGCGTCAAGGTTGGTGACGATGACGATACGTCCCATGAGATGTTCCATAGCCCGGGTGAATTTCTTATCAAATTTGACAAGGTCTGCGGCTAGGCCCAGGTAACCGGGCATGGCTTTGATGGTGTCGGGGACTTGCAGGCGGCTGCCTTGGATGTCGTCAAGAGGCAGAAAGGTGGCGCGGCCGCTTTTATTGATTTTGAGGTAGGCGATACATTTTTTGGCGCTGTCAGAGGTGTCGATCAGGAGGCTTTGGAGGCCGGAGCCTAGGGCGACTTCGATTGCGGGTTCGTAGGTTTTGTCCACATTGATGTTTTCGGCGACGCTGCCGTAGAGGCGGCCGCAAGGGATTTTGCCTTTGTCGTAGGCGTCGAGGATTTCTTTGACGCCTTTGAAGTATCCTTCGCGGCTTTCTTGGATGCTTTTAAGGGTTTGCCAACGGGCTTGGTTTTGATCCAGACGGCGATGGAGCTGCGCCAGTTTGTCTGAAGTTTCTTGGCAGACAGTGGTTTTGTGGCTGAGGGTCTGCTCGAGGGTGGTGACGGTGGTTTCTATGTGGGTTCGGGCATCTTGGGCCACGGCGGCGGATGCTTGGAGCACGTCAAGTTCGGATAGGAGGGTTTGGCGGCCTTTGTCGGCGCGGGTTAGCTCTATGTCCAGCTGGGCTTGGGCGCGTCGGTCGATTTCGAGGCGCCGGTCCAGTTCGCGCATTTGGTTAGACCAAGTGGTTTCGGCGGTGAGAGCGTCGAAGATTTCATCTTTGATGGTTTCGAGGCGTTCGGCGCCGCTGAGGCGGCGTAGACGTTTGAGTTCGTCTTCGTGGGTGTTGAGGGTGGTTTGGATGTGGGTGACTTGGTCGCGGATGGCGGTTTGCCGTCCAATCCAGTGGTCAAGGGACGTTTGGGCGGCTTGGTTTTTTTCGGCGCTGCTGCCCATGTCTTGTTCGAGGCGCGTGGCTTGTTGGGCCATGTATGTTTCCCGCTCTTGCATGAGGGTTATTTTGTGTTGGAGATCGGAGAGTTCACCTTCACGTTTGTGGATTTCGTCTTGGATGGTCTGGATTTTTTCGGCGAGGTTTTCGAGGAGGGCTCGTTTAGCGGCCGTGGTGTTTTCTTGACTGTCCAGAACAGTGGCTTGGGCGTCTCGTTCTTGGGTGAGGCGGTGGATTTCGGCGTGGGCCAGGTCGTTTTGTTGTTTGATGTTTTCCAGGTTTTTGACGATCATGCGGACTTCGGTTTCCCGAAGTTCTTGCTGAAGGCGGAGGTATTGCCGGGCTTGGTCTGCTTGTTCGGCTAAGGGACCGAGCCGGTTTTCGACTTCGCTGATGATGTCGTCAAGACGATCCATGTTTTGTTGGGTGTCCGTGAGTTTGCGTACAGCTTCTTTTTTGCGGACGCGGTATTTGCTGATGCCGGCGACTTCTTCGATGAGGAGACGGCGTTCATCGGCGCGGGCGTTGAGGATTTCTTCGACGCGGCCTTGGCCGATGATGGAGAAGCCTTCTTTGCCGGAGCCGGTGTCAAGAAAGAGTTCCTGGATGTCTTTGAGCCGACAGGGTACGCGGTTGATATAGAATTCTCCGTCGCCGTCCCGGTAGACACAGCGGGTGATGGTGATTTCTTCGTAGTCGAGGGGAAAGAGACGGCTTGTGTTGTCGAAGACCAGGGAGACTTCAGCGCGGCTGACTTGGCGGCGGGAATGGCTGCCGACAAAGATGATGTCCTCCATTTTGTTGCCTCGCAGGCTTTTGACGCTTTGCTCTCCGAGAACCCAACGAACGGCGTCGGCGATGTTGCTTTTGCCGCTGCCGTTGGGGCCGACAACAACATTGACGCCGGGCTGGAAGTCCAGGGTTAGTTTATCGGCAAAGGACTTGAAGCCGTGTATTTGTACGGATTTGAGATAGTGGATCACTCGGGAACCTCCCAGTTTTCCAGTGTTAGCCGCGCGGCTTGTTGCTCAGCTTCTTTTTTGGTTTTGCCGGTGCCTTTGCCTTTGAGGACGCCTTGGACGTAGACGCCGGCTGTGAAGGATTTGTTGTGGTCGGGGCCTAGTTCGTCCAGGATGCGGTAGCTGATGGTGCGTTCGTCGTGTTGAGCAACTTCTTGAAGCAGGGTTTTGAAGTCGCCGTAGTGGTCTTGGTTGACTTCATCTATGATGGGAACCAGTAAGTCGAGTACAAATTGGCGGGCGGTTTCGAAGCCTTCTTGCAGATAGTAGGCTCCGATGACGGCTTCTAGGGCGTCAGCCAGGATCGAGGCACGTTCGCGGCCGCCAGAGACTTGTTCACCGCGGCCGAGGAAGAGAGACTGGCCTAGTTGAATGCCGCGGGCTGCCTGAGCCAAGGTGCTTTCGTTGACAACGGCGGCTCGGATTTTTGTGAGTTCGCCTTCGGATTTGTCGGGGAACCTCAGGTAGAGATATTCGCCGACGATGAAGTCGAGAACGGCGTCCCCCAAGAATTCGAGGCGTTGGTTGTTTTCTTTGTTCAGGTTGGGGTTCTCAAATGTGTAGGAGGGATGAGTGAGAGATACTAGAAGGATTGGGCTGGTGGGGTTGTTCAGGTTCATTTTGGCCAGAGTTTCCGCCAGTCTTTGTTGGGATGCGTAGCGGTGTCCGGGTTGGTTGTTTTCTTGGTTGGCGGTTTCTTTGAGGTGTCGCATGGCTTCCGCGATCCGTTTAGAACGGGGAGCGTCGCCTCGGGGTTCGGGAGTTGGGAGTTCGGTGGTTTGGGGTGCGGTGTGAGTGGATTGAGATGGCTTTTTGTGATAGGTTATGGCGCGAGGCGTCAGGTCTTTTTTGGCGCGGGCGGCTTCGGCGGCTTTTTTTAGGACACCGGCTGTTTTGACATCATCGTGGGAGGAGGTTGGGGGCGCCGATTTTCTTGCATTTCTGCTTTTGGGGAGGCCAGGTGTGCCGGTGGCGCCAGGTCTGCCGGAGGGGTTCGGTTTGTGGGGGTGCGGTTTGTTCGGGGCGGCACTGTTTGCATTTGGGCTGTCTGAAAGGTCCGGATTACCCAAGATGTCCGGATTCTCAGCCCGGCGGCGTGCTTCAGCGTTTCTGGCGGCTTCAATCATTCTTGCCATGCTGGGTCGGGTATTTGCGTTTTTTGTATTGTTTTTGAGAGGCTCGGCGTATCTCCCGGAGGGTTTTGTTGCACCACGTTTGTCTGGGGGTTGGGTGCGGTTTGTCGCCGGAGGGTTTGTTTTTTGAGGAGGTGTTTTTTTAGCGGGGTTTGTTCTGCCCGGGCGTTTTGATTTTCCGGGCGAAATCACGGATGACGAAGACATTATAGCTAATGTCGATGTCATGGGTGATTTGTCAGTTTTTTTGGCAATTGGCCGGGGGGGTGTTGTGTGGTTGAGGGATGGAGGCGCCTCGCTTCTGTGTTCGCTGGGTCGCCGGCTTGTCGAGAGGTTGGCGTCCCGTTTTTTATGCTGGTTTTTGTTGTGGCGTTTGTTGCTGGGGATGTTGCTGGATTTGTTTTCGTCGTCGCCTTTGTGATTCGGGTTTTTCACTGCATCTACTCCTTTGCTCAATCCTATCCTTTCAAATCGCTGTTCATTGAATAGGATAATCAGAGAATTCTGATTGGAAGGCCCTGCAACAACCGGCTGCAGGGCCCAAGACATCAGCGAGATACAAAATAATATCATTCTGGCTGCTATGTGCTTGAGGCTCTTTTAGTGGTTTTCTTTCAGGTATTCGACCATGTCGCCCACAGAATTCATTTTCTTAATTTCTTCCTCGGGTATTTCGGCGATATCAAATTCTTCCTCTATCTCTGCGATGAGATCAACGATGTCTAGGGAATCGGCTCCTAACGAATCAAATGTGGTATCTAACGAGATGTCTTCATCTTCAAGGCTAAAACGTGTCAGGACAAGTTCTTTGATTTTCGCAAATATATCCACGGTTATCCACCCCCTCCCTCAGTTATTCAAAATATATCCATTAGGGCAATTCAACAAGTGTTTTTACGCGAAGAATGACATCTTCCTCAACACATTCTTTGGCGATACGTACGGCGTTCATGATGGCCTTGGCGTTGGAACTGCCGTGGCAGACGATGCTTGTGCCGTTGACGCCGAGAAGGGGCGCGCCGCCGTAATCGGAGTAGTCGAAGGAGCGGGCAATTTCCCGCAGGGCCGGCATTATCATGGCTGCGCCGATTTTGCGGACGATTGACGCTGTCATTTTTTCTTTGAGCGTGCTGAAGAAGTGTGATGATAAACCTTCCAGAGTTTTTAGGGCGATGTTGCCAACAAAGGCGTCGCAAACATAAACGTCGGCTTTGTCCTGCAACAAGTCGCGTCCTTCGATGTTGCCTGTGAAATTGAGGGGCGAGTTCTTCAGCAGGGTGTAGGTCTGCTGGGCAAGTTTGTTGCCTTTGCCTTCTTCGCTGCCGATGTTGAGCAGGGCGATGCGGGGATGGGGTGTTTTAAGTATGTGTTGGGCGTAGATGCTGCCCATGAGGGCGAATTGGTAGAGGTTTTCGGCGTCGGCGTCAGGGTTGGCGCCTACGTCAAGAAGGGTTTTTGGGCCGGCAGGGGCAGGTAAAACGGTGCAGATGGCTGGTCGGTTGATGCCGGGTATTCGGCGAAGTGTCAAGAGAGCGGCAGCCATTTGCGCGCCGGTGCTGCCGGCGCTGACGAGGGCGTCGGCTTGTTTTTCTTTGACCAGACGCGTGGCGACAACAATTGAGGCGTCTTTTTTGTAGCGGACAGCGTTGGCTGGGTGTTCGTCCATACCAATGATTTCTGAGGCCTTTTCTATGACAATGTTGTCGGGCAGGGGCTCCTTCAGACTTTCTTGGATTTTTGCGGGGTCTCCGACAAGTATGATTTCCAAGTCAGGCCAGTTGGCGGCTGCCTGTATGCAGCCGAGCACGATTGCCTGAGGAGCGTTGTCGCCGCCCATGGCGTCTACGGCGATTTTCATGGGCGCCTCCTTTGATGGCGTTGTGTTTTAATCTGCGTCGGTTTCTATAACGGTGTTGCCTTTGTAAGTTCCACAAGCTAAGCAGGTATGATGCTGCTGCTTGAGCTGATGGCATTGGGGGCATTCGACAAGGTTGGGCGCGGCGAGTTTTTGTGTGGCGCGGCGCCGGCGGATTCGGGATTTGGATTGCCGTGTTTGATGTACTCCCACTTGATTACACTCCTCTTGTTTTTATTCCGCTGTGTTCGTTTCCCATCGGGCCAAGGCGGCCAGGCGGGGATCGATAGCTTGATGCTGACAGGCGCAGGGGCTGTTGTTTAGGTTGTTGCCGCATTGGGGACATAACCCGCGGCAGTTGTCGGAACAGATGAAACGCATGGGCAAGTTGACGATGAAGTGTTCCATGATGCGTTCAGTGACGTCGGCTTCTTCTTGTTTCAAACAATAGACGTCGTCTGGATAGGTGTCAGGGATGCCATGCAAGTGTTCCGGCAGATCGTCGGCTGAGAACCATTCGTCCTCAAATGCAACGTGGACGGAATCAATGAAGTCTTCCAGACAGCGTGCGCAGGATACTTTGATCTGTGTTTGAATTGTGCCTTTGACAAGGAAGGTGCTGTCAACAAGCGCTATGTTCAGACACACGTTCAGGCCGTCTTCGATGGTGAGAAGATCGGCGCCCATAGTCAGTGGTTGACAGGGTTCACAGAATTGGTATGTTTGCGCTTTGTCCGTTTTTCGTTTGAGTTCGGCTAAGTTGATGAGCATGGGTATCACCTCAATGTCGGCATAAGTAATTATATGTGCGGGGTTTTTCTTTGTCAAGGCGCCCGAATTGAAGAATTGAGGTATTACTGTGATGATTCGACGATATCAGAAGTATCCATGGCGATCATCTGTTCTTCGTCTGTTGGGATCACAAGCGCGCGGCACTTGGCGCCCCAGCGGGAGATGTCTGTTTCGGCGCTGCCAGTGTACAGGTTTTTTTCCGGATCCACGGCCACGCCGAGGTATCCGAGAGTGTCGCAGATATTCCAGCGTGTGCTGGGAGAGTTTTCTCCCAAGCCGGCGGAGAAGACGATGGCGTCGACGCCATCCATGAGGGCGGCGTAAGCACCGATATATTTTTTGACGTCATGGGCGAAGACGTCGAGGGCCAGTTGCGCGCGGAAGTTACCGCCTTCCGCGGCTGCCTGAACGTCGCGGAAATCACTGGAAACGCCAGACAAGCCTAAGACGCCGCATTTTTTGTTGAGGAAGTCGTTGACTTCTTGGCTGGACCAGTTTTCTTTTTCCATGATGTAGGAAACGATTGCCGGGTCGATGTCGCCGCTGCGCGTGCCCATCATGAGGCCTTCCAAAGGGGTGAAGCCCATGGAAGTTTCAATGGATTTGCCCAGCTTGATGGCGGCGATGGATGAACCGTTGCCCAGATGGCAAGTGATGATTTTAACGCGGTCAATGTTTTTGCCTAGCAGCTGGGCGGCGCGGCGGCTGATGTAGCGGTGGGAGGTGCCGTGAAAGCCGTAGCGCCGCACTTTGTATTTCTCATAGTATTCATAGGGAAGGCCGTACAAAAACGCTTCTCGCGGCATGCTTTGGTGAAAGGAAGTGTCAAAAACCGCTACCTGGGGTTTGCCGGGCATATTTTGCTCACAGGCCTCGATGCCAGCCAAATTAGGCGGGTTATGCAGGGGGCTTAATTCGAAACAATCCCTGATAATCTGTTTGATGGTATCGTCGATGAGCACGGAGGAAGTGATTTTCTCGCCCCCATGAACGACGCGATGACCGATGGCGTCGATCTCATCCAAAGATTTGACGGCGCCATAGCGTGGGTCGCAGATACTTTCAATGAGCAGTTTAACTGCGGTGATATGGTCGGGCATGTCAATCTCCAGCGTCTGCTTTTCCAGGGCAGCGCTCTGATAAGTCAGAACCGACCCAGGCATACCGATACGTTCGGCTAGGCCTTTAACCAAAACAGAGGAATTTTCCATATTGAGCAGTTTAAATTTCAACGAAGAACTGCCGCAATTGAGCACGAGTACTTTCAAGATCTCACTCCTTAATTTAATGGACAATTGACAACGGATAATGAGGAATACGGAGCAATGGACAACTAGCAAAACGGATGATCCAGGATTCATAAATGTTTTCTGCTGCGAATATGCTGTCATAACCCGTTATGAGTTTATGGCTGTCTGTCAATCTCAAGTTCCCCACCCTCTCTATTGTCCTTTGTCAAGTATTAGCTTGCTGATACTGTTGTCCGACTGTCCATTGTCAAAGCTCGTTGTTAGTTTGAAAGAGAATAATAGTATCATGTACAAGAGACTTAGCGCGAAGAACATAATAATGTTCGGGCTCCTGCTTTTGGTCGGCGTGATGGTTGCGGCGCCGCAGGAGGTTGTAGCTGGGGCGGCGGCGGGTCTTTCTCTTTGGGCTTTATGTGTTTTACCGGCGTTGCTGCCTTTTTTTATTGTTTCGGATCTGTTGACGGAATTGGGGGCTGTGGATTTCTTGGGGGCTCTGTGCGAGCCGCTGATGCGTCCTGTGTTTAGACTGCCGGGGTGCGCGGCTTTTGTGCTGGCTGTTGTGCACACAGCCGGGATGCCGATTGGCGCCGCTTTGACGAGCAGGTTGCGTGAGTCCGGGCAGCTTAGCCGGATTGAGGGAGAACGGTTGCTGGCTTTTTCCTGCAATCCCAGTCCGGGATTTATGTTCGGAGCTGTGGCCGGTGGTATGCTGGGTGTGCCGGCTCTTGGGGCTGTTTTAGCGGGATCGGTTTATGCCGCCAATCTTATTGTTGGATTCGTTTTCCGTTTCTATGGTGGTCGTGATAAGGGCGGCGCCAGAGGTGAAAAGTCCGCAAGAGAGGGTTTTTCGGCGCGGGCGGCCCATGGGATGAGGGCCGTTCAGCTAAAGAGACGTTCTTTTGGGGAGATTTTGGCGGCTTCCATTAAGAAAAATGTGGCGGTTCTTCTGCAAATCGGCGGATACATGGTGTTTTTTTCTGTGATAATCAGAATGTTGAAGACGATGACTGTGTTAGCCTTGATCAGCCACATACCGGCAAAAATTGCCGGGCTGTGGGGTGCGGGAGCGCAGATGCCGGAATCGGGGCTGGTTTTGGGAACGGGAGCGGAGCTGGGAATGGAAGCTGTGCTGACTGGTCTGATCGAACAAACTCTCGGATGCCGCGCTGTGGTGGATGCTATGCCGACTATGGCGGCTCAGGTAGGTGCAATTGCTTTTCTCATGGGTTTCGGCGGGCTTTGCGTTTTTGCCCAAGTTTCCGGGTTTGCCGCAGAGACGGATTTGCGGTTGAGGCCTTTTTTGGCTGCGCGTTTGCTTCATGGCAGCTTGGCTTTGGCCTTGAGCCAGGTGGCTCTGCGTCATCTTCATCTGTCCGTGATGGTTCCATCGGAAAGCGTCGCCTATTTGTCTTCGCATCAATATACGGTACAATTTTGGCATGTGTTCAGATGGAATCTGCTGTTTTTTGGCGTTGTTATGGTTATGCTTGTTTTCTTTTGGAGCCGCGCGCGCTTAAGGCGTGTGTCTCGGGATTAGTGTTCCACCATTTGTTTCCCTGCTGAGCTATGCCGATTTTTCTTCGTCGTCATGGCCTAGCAAAGCCAGTTCTTCGCGGCTGGTGCGCAGGGCCTTAAAAGTGGATTCCAGCTTGATTTCAAGGTTGCGCATCAGTTCATCCGAATATTTAAGCGCGCTCAATTTGACTTCCTGGGAATAGGCTTGGGCTTTCATGATCAAGTCGTCCGCATACTCTTGGGCCCGCTGCAAAATATCGGTTTCATTGACCATTTGGTCAGCTTGCTTCTTGGCGTTGTTTAATAGGCGCAGGCTTTCGTCGCGGGCGTCGTCAATAAGGCGATCACGCTCGGTGAGGACCTTATGGGCTTGCTGGATTTCATGTGGAATAACGCTTTTGATATTTTCTAGAATTTCCAGAATTTGATCCTCATCGATCATGACTTTTGTTGTGAAGGGCATCTTTTTTCCTTGTTCAATAGCGTCTTCCAGTTGTTCTATCAGGGAATATAACTGATTTTCCAAGCGACTAACCTCCTTATCTTTGTTATTCAGGATTCTGCAGGAACCAAACTTTTGTCCCCCCATATTCTTTGACAATCCGGAGCTCGAAGGGTTCTGTGGTGAAAACATCGTCTTGCGCCGTCTCGGCGACGATAACGCCCAAAGGGCTCACCTTCCCTTGGAGGTCAGGCAGAACAGTTCGGAGCAAGTCGTGATGATAAGGTGGATCCAGAAAAACCAGATCAAACAACTCCTCGGTACGGCGGACAAATTGGCGCGCGTCTTCATGAACGATGCGGGCTTGGCTGGACCGTTCCAGATTTTGGAGGTTGTCCCTCATAAGCTGCACCGCTTGGCGGCTGGCGTCAACCAAAACCGCTGAGGCAGCGCCCCGGGAGAGGGCTTCGATGGCCAGATTCCCTGTGCCGGCAAACAGATCGAGGACACGCGCGGATAGGACTTTTGTGTCCAGAACGCTGAAGATGGCCCCTTTGACCTTGTCTGAGGTTGGCCGGATTGCTTGTCCTTTGAGGTTCTTAAGGCGGCTTCCTTTTAGGTCTCCTGCAATGATTCGCATAGGCTCTTCTCAAACGTTTTCACTAGTATATCACAGCGCGGCTTACAGCCGCAAGAAGTCAGACATAACGGGAGTCAAGATTCTGACAAGACTGGTGACTCCTGCTAGCTTCTGACGCCGATCCCTGACACGAGAGCCTCATACATAAAACATCTAACTCTTCCCATACTAAAAATGTTCCTCACAAAGACATATAGCAATGAACCTCGTCTAAACTATACAATATTTACCAGATTGACGCAAGACCTGGTTGATATGTCGCCTCTGGGCGTGAGGAATGGAAAGTGAGGATAATGCTATGGATCTGAAAACTTTTTTACAAAGAAGCAATATTCATTTGGATTTGGCTGTGGAAGCCCATGCATTGCTGCGTGGTGACGCTGATGTAGAGGTTGATGGTGTCGCCATGAATCAGGAGGATTTTTCAGACGGCACCATTACTGTCATTACGATAAAAGACGCTATGGCGGAAAAGACCATGGGGCGCCCTATTGGTACGTATATTACCTTTGAGCTGCCGGAATTGCGCGACGCCGATTTGCTCAGAGAGTACCAGGTAACGACAACAGAGCTGGCTAAAAAGCTTAAAAAAGTGATCGATCCCAAGAAGGACAACACTTTCCTTGTGGTTGGGCTCGGCAACTGGCATGCCACCCCTGATGCCTTGGGACCTCGCGTTGTGGAAAAAACCTTGGTTACACGACATCTTTTTAAGTTTATACCTGAAGAGGTGGATGGAAAAATGTGCAATGTTGCGGCGATTACTCCGGGTGTGCTTGGGCTGACAGGTATTGAAACCGCCGATATGCTGCGGGGGTTGGTGGAGCATGTGAAACCGGATTGCCTGATAGCTATTGATGCTCTGGCTGCCGGTTCCCTCTCGCGAATCGGCACAACGATTCAAATTGCCGATACAGGCATTAATCCCGGTTCTGGCATCGGCAACCACCGCCGGGGTCTGAATGAAGAGACTTTGGGCTGCAAGGTTGTTGCCATTGGCGTTCCTACTGTCGTAAACGCGGCTGTGATCGCCCATCAGACTTTGGAGGCGATTCTTAAAGAGTTTGAATCTGAGCCGGCTTTGGCGGCGATCTATAGCCCTGATCATGAGGAAAGTCTGATGGGTATTGTGGACAATGTCCTTCACCCTTTCCGCGGTTCATTGATGGTGACGCCGAAAGAAGTTGACGAACTCATTGAGAAAAGTGCGCTGATTATTGCCGGGGCTTTGAATATTTGCTTGCATCCGGATATCAATAAGGACAATTATGAGAGCACGTTGTATTAATTGGGTTGAGAGCTGTCATCAGTGACAGCCCTCGTCTTGCGGTTCGGGAACTGAATTGTTGATCAATCCAAAGGATTACGCTCTCGTTACAACGATCTCTCCGTACTCGTCGCCGCATTCGATCCCTTTGGTCTGTTTGCCCATGAAGGTGTTCAGACCAGTGACGCCGGTAGGATCATAATTTCCGCCGTAGGCCAGATCCATGAATGCCGCCGCTACACCGGTCAAGGTATATGCGCTCATTTTTCCGGATTGCCCATATTCAACCACATCAGCTTCATAGTAATCGTCGGCCCGGATAACCATTTTCTCACCGGGAACCAGCTCCTGAATGACAGCTTTCGCCCATCCCCACGCCGAAAAAACAGCGAAGGCCCCATGCAGAATATCTTCGGGAGCGTTCTCAATCATCGGTTCCACAACGGCCTTCCATTCTTCAGAGGTGATAATGCCATACCCGGTATGATAGCCGCATTCATGAGCGGCATCGACCAGGAGCCACTCTGCGGTTTCCAGCAGATCTTCCGGTACCGCCCGCGTCAGCCGTTCCGAAAACATTGTCCAAATCATGGCCGGAAGCTGCTGAATAAATACACCGAACCCATTGATCAGTCCCGTGTGGTCTCCCTTGACATCTAACTTAGAAAGCTCATTAATGATTCTTTCACGATCAATAGCCATTTTATTTCCCTCCTGAGTCGGTAACATCCATTACCCTAATAACCGACACATCAGCGCCCCGAGCTATGCTTTGGAGCTCCAGTGCCGTATACTCCCGCCGATTCCGGTTATAGGCAGCCGCAAAAAGGGCACAGACAAACCCGCAGCCAACATAGTTGATCGGTTTGTCAGTCCGGCCCCATTTTTTAATCCATCCTTCATCTAGATGGCTGTGCTCCAAGACAACCTCTCCCGAATAGGGGCCGGCGTAGGAGACTTTCAGTTTGCCTAAACCTACCTCAGCAAAATACTGTTCCCCCACATGAAGACGTTCTTCGATCCCGGTTATTGCGTTTTGTTGATAATAATCCGTTAGAACCAGATGAAAAGTATCTTCGGCGCATTGCATCAGCAGTTTTTTCGCATCAAGCAACTGGCAATCATTGGCCAGTTGGGTTGTTAGAGACGCAAAATGGTGACAATGCAAAACCGCCGTTAACCCGTTGATTTCATGACGGCATCGCTCTTTATCAAAAGCATGTCGCAGCCGCAATGTATCGTTTGCCATAGCAATCCAGCACCTCCATTAAACTATTTGATAGGACATTCTTTTTGTGTGATCTCTTTAAAGGCAGACGCAAATTTCGCTATTACATCCGCTGAATCGGGTATCTCATTTGCTTTGGCGCTGGGAATACTGGTCAGCATGGCCAAGCGCATCTGTCCACGCAGCCCTTCTGTCTTCTTAATTTCCTCATAGATTGCAAGCATTTTCTGACCCATTTAGCCGTCCTCCTTCCTTATCTGACTTGGCTTAACAAGACTAACTGTAGTCCCCCACCTTCATCCAAAACGAGCCTCAAAATTTTTCCGCGCTGACGTTGGGTTTTCGCGAGGAAAAATAATCCGGCATTCCGGATCGTTTTCCACGCCCTTGATGACGGTACCGTCGGAACAGGTCACTTGAAACATGGGTCTGGGAAAGCTTTGGTAATAACGAAGATCTCCTAGCATCTCCATATGGATAATCTCACTATGCGTCCACCCTGCGTCAAAGAGGTATTTGAAAACAAAGTCGCCGTCAAAACAATTCTCCACTTTTTTTATATCAACAATCTTCATGCCGCCAGCCTCCGTACAGCGTCAATAGCATAGTCAATGTCTTCCTTTGGGGTCGCAAAAGAAGGGCTGAAGCGGACGGTTCCATCTGGTAGACTGCCAAGATAAGAGTGTATAAGCGGCGCGCAGTGCAATCCTGTCCGACAGTGTATGCCAAAGCTTTCTGTTAAAGCGAACCCGGCTTGATCAAGCTCCATTCCCGCAATCCGGAAGGAGAGGATTGGGATGCGTTCATCTTCGGCCAGATTTTCCCCATCAAAAATTTGCACATTTTCTATTTCCGAAAGTCCACGGTAGAGCATTTGTGTCAGAGACCGTTCGGCAGCGATTATGTCGGCAAAATTGTTTCTAATGTACAGAACAGATTGCTCCAGGCCCACAAAAGCAGGGGTGTTAGGGGTGCCGGCTTCTAGCCGCGCGGGCATTTCTTCCGGCTGTTCTCTTAGCTCGCTTTTGTAACCTGTTCCGCCCACAAAAGCCGGAGCCAAACTGACTTCCGGCGCTACCCAAAGAACACCTGTGCCCAGAGGGCCGCGCAGTCCCTTGTGTCCGGGAAAGACCACCAGATCAGCCGATAATTCGCGGGGTCTGACAGGAATCCGTCCAACAGTTTGGCTTGCGTCCAAAAGGGTTGTTGCCCCGGCGGATTTGGCTTTTTCGAACCATGGACGGACCGGATTGATCCGTCCGGTCACATTACCGGCATGATTTAAGACAACCAACCGTGGTTTCTGGTTTAGGAAATCATTGAAGAGTTTATCATCTAGACGCATATCATCTGTGAGAGGAACATAGGCGATCCGAACGCCCAACAGATCCTGCAAACGCGCTAACGGGCGTAGAACGGAGTTGTGTTCCGTAACCGAGGTAATGACAAGATCACCTGGTTTGAGACTAACCCCCAGGATTGCCGCGTTTAATCCGTGTGTCGCGCCGGACAGGAACACAATCTGTTCGGGGTGAACCTCCAGCAATTCGGCAACATTGGACCGACAGCGAAACAGGCAGTCGGGGTTTCCGGATCCGTCCCGGCCAGAAAACGAAGTTGGGTTTTGCATATAGGAAGCCATAGTCTCCACAACGCCGGAAATAAGCGGATACGCATCTGTGGCGTTATTAAGATAGATTTGCCTCACAACTTATCCTCTCTCTAGCTTTCTTTGTTGAATCGCGGTACACAATTATTATGGTGTATTTTTTTCATAGGTATACAAAAATATTCCCTAAGGATAATCGACGTCAACAGTTTTGTTGCTTTGTCCAACAATCTGGTATATATTTGATGGAGAAATATCTGTATCACCTGGGATGGAGGACTGTGTGCCGCCTATTATAGAAGTCAGGAATTTCACAAAGAAATACGGTGCTTTCGCGGCTGTTAACGATATCTCTTTCTCTGTGGAAGAGGGCAGTATTTTTGCGTTCCTCGGTCCCAACGGCGCCGGCAAAAGCACGACGATTAACACTTTGTGCACGATCTTTGAAAAAACAGCCGGCACTTTGCTGATTGACGGCAAGGATGTCAGCACCCAAAAGAACGAAGTGCGCAAAACCATTGGGGTGGTTTTTCAGGAGTCAACGCTGGACACCAAAATGTCTGTTGAAGAAAATCTCCGGATGCATTGCGTCTTTTACAGCGTGCCCAAAGGACAGGTGGAAGACAGGATCCGTTTCGTCCTCAAGCTGGTGGATCTAGCGGAATGGCGGAAGAAATCCGTGGCCAGCCTTTCCGGTGGTATGAAGCGGCGGGTGGAAATTGCCCGGGGACTTATGCATTATCCCAAGGTTTTGTTTTTGGACGAGCCGACAACGGGGCTGGATCCCCAGACGAGGGCTCATATCTGGGAATATATTGTGCAGCTGCAGAAGGAAAAAGGCATCACGATTTTTTTAACGACCCACTATATGGATGAGGCCGAGATCTGCTCTCAGGTGGCTGTTATTGACGGCGGCGTTATTGTGGCTGATGATTCGCCTTTTTCCCTGAAAAAGCGCTATACGAAGGATCGGGCCTATATAACAACCAGGAACCCTGAGGCTTTGGAAGAACTGCTGACCACGTATAAGGTGTCTTTTCAAAAGAAGCCTGCTTTTTACCGGGTTGACGCGGACGACACCGCTCTTTTGTTACAGGTTCTCAGCGCCCAGAAGGATTGTGTGACCGATTTGGAAATCAGAAAAGGAACGTTGAACGATGTGTTTCTGGAGATTACGGGCAAAGAAATAAGGTCTTGAAGGACGGGAAACAAGGGACAAGGGACAAGGGACAAGGGATAATGGACAGTGACAATTGACAATTAAGATTGTTTGTTTTGAAAGGTTATGGGTTTGCGTGTGAAAACGATTCTTGCTTTGTGTATCCGAAATCTCAAAGCGTTTATCCGGGATAGGACGAGGTTGTTCTTCTCGATCCTTTTCCCGTTCTTTTTTGTTTACATCTTTAGCGCTATTTTCAGAAACGAGTCCATTTCGGATCCGGTGCCCTATATGTTGGTGGGGATCATTATCGCCACGGTTTTTGAGACGGCATTGCGTATATCCGCGTCCACCATTGACGATATGACTTCCGGGTTCATGAAGGAGGTGCTGGTTTCTCCTGTGGCCAGAGTGTCTGTGGCCGCGGGGCAATTCTTGTCTTCGGCGGTTATCGCTGCTGTGGAGGGGTTCATTATTCTGGTTGTTGGTTTTTTTGTCGGGTTCAAGGTGACGTCGGTGTTGACTCTGGTGTATGTGACGCTGCTGATGATTTTTGTTGGGTTGGTTTTCGCCGGGTTCGGTTTGTTTATCGCTACCAACACCAAAAACATTCAGACCTTTCAAATTGTGTCTATGGCGATTACGATGCCGATGACGTTCATTTCCGGCGCCTATATCCCCTTTTCCTTGCTGCCGAAGACCTTGGTGTATGTGGGGTATTTTAACCCTATGACCTACGCGGTGGCTCTTTTTCGAACGGTGGCTCTGGAAAAAACGAGTCTCTCGTCAGAGGAGCTTCTGGCGGAACAGCTGGCGCTGCAGATCGGCGGGATTGTGGTTATGCCCTGGCTGGCGATGCTGATTTTGTTTGTTTTTGGTTTGTTGTTCATGGTTTTGTCAACACTGACTTTTGTGAGAACTGATTTTTCGAGAATGAACAGGAATAAGGCCAATTCTATTGAATGGTAATTAAGACAATGGACAAAACAATGGACAATGGACAAAACAATGGACAATGGACAATGGACAATGGACAATGAAAGGCAAATAGGGTGGCTGGTTTTCTATAGTCATTGCGTTCTGCTTATGGTTCCCGGTTCCTGATTGTCAATTGCCCATTGTCCATTGAATAAGGGAGGCGTTGGGGTATGAAAAAATACAAAATTATGGAGATGGATCGCTATCTCGCTCCTTTTGGGGCCGATATTGACCTGAGGATGCGTCATTATACTCAGGTGCGGTCAAAATTGGCGGATCGGAAGAGTTTGGTGGAGTTTGCCAACGGTCATCTTTTTTATGGGTTTCAGGAAACGGAGGACGGGTGGTATTACCGGGAGTGGGCACCGAATGCGACGGCGGCGGCTCTGAAGGGGGATTTTAACGGCTGGAATGGGCAGTCCCATCAGTTGACGCGGCTTAGTCAAGGGAATTGGGAGCTTTTTGTGCCGGGAGAGCGGTTGCCCCATGGGTCTTATGTGAAGGTTCAGCTGACCGCCGGGGGGCAGACTTTTGAACGGGTGCCGCTCTATTGTAAACGGGCGGTTCAGGATGGAGCGACGGGGATTTTTTGCGGGCAAATCTGGCGGCAGGATTTTGTTTGGACGGATCAAGGGTTTGTGGCTTCCCCTACCCTTTTGATTTATGAGGCTCATATTGGCATGGCCGGCGAAGAGTATAAGGTGCATACGTTCGATGAGTTTCGGGAAACGGTGCTGCCTCGTGTGCATTGCGCCGGCTATAACGCGATTCAACTGATGGCGGTTATGGAGCATCCTTATTATGCTTCTTTCGGGTATCAGGTGTCGAATTTTTTCGCGGTGTCCTCCCGGTTCGGTACGCCGGAGGAGCTGAAGGCCCTTATTGACGCGGCTCATGCTTTGGGAATCGCTGTTTTTCTTGACGTTGTCCATTCTCACGCGGCTAAGAATACGGAGGATGGGATTGGGGCTTTTGACGGGACGGAGTACCAGTTCTTTCATCAGGGAGGGCTGGGTGAACACAGCGCCTGGGATACAAGGCTTTTTGATTACGGAAAGCCGGAGGTGCTGCATTTTCTGCTGTCTAATCTGAAGTTTTGGTTGACGGAGTATCATTTTGACGGGTTTCGTTTTGATGGTGTGACGTCTATGCTTTATAAGCATCATGGACTGGGGGTGGCCTTTGACCATTACAGCAAGTATTTCAGCATGGATACAGATATGGATGCGGTGGTGTATCTGCAGCTGGCGAATGAGTTGGTGCGTGGAGTCAATCCTCACGCGGTGACCATCGCGGAGGATATGAGCGGTATGCCGGGTATGTGTGTCGCCATTAGGGACGGTGGGATCGGTTTCGATTACCGTTTGTCTATGGGTGTGCCTGATTTTTGGATCACCACGTTGAAGAAAGTGGCCGATGAGAACTGGGATATGGGTTGGATGTGGCATGAACTGACCACGCGGCGCCCTTATGAGAAGAATATGGGGTATTGTGAATCCCACGATCAGGCCCTGGTGGGCGATAAAACCATTATGTTCTGGTTGGCAGACGCGGAGATGTATACCCATATGAGCCGGCATGCCCAGAGCCATATTATCGACCGGGCTCTTGCTTTGCATAAGCTGATTCGGTTGATGACGTTCGCTTTGGCCGGTGAGGGGTACATGAATTTCATGGGCAACGAGTTCGGCCATCCGGAGTGGATTGATTTTCCCAGGCAGGGCAACAACGACAGTTTTCATTACGCGAGGCGCCAATGGAGTCTGGCTGATAACCCGGATCTCAGATACGGGGGTTTGCTGGCTTTTGACCGGGCTATGATTGATCTGCAGAGAGACGGATGTCTGATGGGGTTGGAGCATTCTCCTGTTCTGTTGAATATCCATAATGACGACAAGTTTGTGCATTTTCAGAGGGGCGACTATGTTTTTGGATTCAATTTCCATCCGACCAAAACCCAGACGTTTGAGCATGTGATTTGCCGCGGGGATAGTTTGACAGAACAAGCCGGGCCGACAGATCCGTTCGGATTGACAAGCCGGCCCGGGCAGACGGTTCAGGCTGTGCAGAGCGTGCAAAGTGACGTGGTGCAAGAAGTTGGGTTGACGGAAAAAGCCGCGGTAAAAGCGGTGGAAAAACTGGGACAGACGAACAATGCCCCTCAGTCATCTGAGAACGATTATGCGCCCATCCTGTGCATTGATACGGATCACGCTGATTTTGGCGGGTTCGGTCCGCGCAATAGTTTTATCTATGATGCCGGGACCCAGTGTCTAAAGATTAGTTTGGTGCCGCGGACGGCTTTGGTATATCGGGTAGGAGAGCGGACCTAGTCCTTCGTGGAAGAGGTGACAGAACTTGATAAGGGGGATGGATTGATTGAGTTATTCTGGCGAGACATCAACTTTGATGGGGATTATTCAGCTTTTTGTTCCTGTTGTCACTTTTGCCATGGGCTACTTATTGACGAACATCGGATATAAGCGAGATAGGAAACTGAGCATAGTGCGGGAGAAATTCGAAAAATTGTATCATCCGTTCTATTTGTTGGTGCACGAACTTGGCACAGAAAAAGAGGAGGGTTTTGCGGTTGGAGGTGAAACTTCTGAATTCAAGCCTTTCCTTAATCATCTTACAAAAAATGCTCATTTGGCGTCGTCTCAAGGACAACAACTTATTTGGGAGACGCGCAGTCTCTTTATATCATGCACGGCAGGCGACAGCGTTGATAACGAAAAGGAACAATTGTTTGAAACATCCGTGCACGCTTTATTTGAGTTGCTCATACTGGAATATGTGAAATCTGCCAAAACCCTCGGTTATGAGCTGATTGAATACGGCACCTTATGAGGGCGGCTATTTTTCATGGGAGCACGCCATGACAAAGACGGGAGTCGAACGCGTTGAACGAATCAGCTATAAGCGTTGAAAACCTCACCAAAACCTTTGGATTCGTACGTGCCGTTGACAACGTCACGTTCTCCGTTGAGCGAGGTGAAATTCTGGGTCTTCTCGGCCACAACGGCGCCGGTAAATCAACCATCATCCGCTGTATTCTGGGCATCAAAAAACCGGACAGCGGCGCTATCGCCATTCGCGTCGACGCCAAAGCAAAAAGCAACAACAGTAAAATCGGCTATCTACCCGAGGAACGCGGGTTATATAAGGATGCCCGGGTGCATGAACCGGAACTGCTCATATTGGACGAGCCCATTTCGGGGCTTGACCCCGTGAGCCAGGAGGGCATCATTCGCGAAGTCCGCGCTTTGGCTGACGCCGGTACGACCATTCTTTTATCCTATCTGGTCACCTGGCAGATCATCCCGATTGTGCTGTTTGTCTTCAGCGGCTATCTTCTCTACTTTTCTTGTTTTGCCGCAGTGGGTGCCACCATTGAAGACGCTCATTCCGGTACCAACTTTCAGACCATCATTTTTATGCTACCGATGCTGCCGCTCTTCTGTTTCGGTCCGGTCTTAGTCAACCCCAATGGCAGCGTCGCCCTGCTCTTCAGTTATATTCCTTTCACGTCGCCGCTGATACTGCCTCTGCGCACGGCCTTGACCAACAGCATTCCGCTGCCGCAGTATCTGGTCAGCGGTGCCATCCTGGCCGCCACCTGTTTCCTCATCATGGTTGTCAGCGGCAAGATCTTCCGGGCATCCATCTTGTTGTATGGCAGAAATGTGTCCTTCGGCGATCTGGTGAAGGGGCTAGGAGAAGGGATCAGGGGTTAGGGGTTAGGGGTTAGGAGAAGGGGCTAGGGGTCAGGGGTTAGGGGTTAGGGATGGTAACTATCAGCTATGCTGATAGTTGGGAATTTTAGTTGAGAAATGAGAAAGTATGCTTTGACCAGAGTTATTCGGGCTTAGGACAGTTTAGGACGAAAAGAACACAGGGAAGGAAGTCTTCGCCTTCACCGATTCTTCACCTTCAAATTCCCTACTATCAGCACACAGCTGATAGTTACCATCCCTAGCCCCTAACCCCTGACCCCTAGCCCCTTCTCCTAACCCTTCTCCACTCTGGGAGGCGTTCTATGTCAGTTGAGACAAGTTCCCATGCAGAAATAGTATTGCATTCCTGTTGTGCGCCTTGCAGCGGACCGGCTATTCCGCGGGTGCAGTCCTTGGGGCACGTGACGGTTTTTTTTAGCAACTCGAATATTTATCCGGTTGCTGAATATGTGCGGCGGCGGGATGAGCTGGCCAGTTACTGCGCCCGGCGGGGAGTCCTGTTTGTTGAAGATGTGTATGATCCTGATGGTTGGATGGACGCTGTTAAGGGTTTGGAGACGGAACCGGAAAAAGGCCGTCGCTGTGCGGCTTGTTTCCGCTATCGTTTGGGGCGGAGCGCTGCTTGGGCTAAGGCAAACGGCAGGGATTTGTATACCACGACTTTGACGCTGAGTCCTCATAAGGATAGCGCGCTGTTGCTGACTTTGGGCAATGAGATTGCCGCTGAGGTTGGGTTGGGGTTTGGGGAAATTGACTTCAAGAAACAAGACGGCTTCCGGAAAAGTCTGGTGATTTCCCGTGAAGAGGGTTTCTATCGGCAGAACTATTGCGGGTGCCGGTTTTCTATGCGGGGATAGAGCGTATCATCTCAATGTGTACGCCTCGTCTGCTCCGAACGAAATGTGGATTTTGCCGCCTTTGGTTAGATCCGTTCCTTTGCTTTTCGCTTGGGAAATCACGTTGTATATAGAGCTGACAGAAATGTATTTTCTATATAAATCATTCGCAAAACGGCCCGCCGCAAACTCTGCGTGAAGGGCACTAAAAATCGGGTAATAACTGGCCAATTGTGTTTTATAGACTTTTTCCTGGACGCCGCCGCAGCAGATGCTGATCTGTTCGCCATAGTCGATGCTGTCAAACGCAGTCTCTGCACACATTTCCGGCAGAAACATATATAGTTCCAGGGCCAGATCTCTGTCCCCTATTCGCTGGGCCAAGGTCTCAACGAAGTCTTCATAGGCTTCATCCGTTTCGCAGCTCTCAAACAAGGAAATGGCTTGCTTGACGCAGTCGGCGATTTGTGCCGGTGTATAAGGATAGGGACTAGAGGTGTTCTCGTCCTGAACCAGAAAAAAGAACTGCTTCTGGGAGCCAAATCCTTCTATATCCCATGTTTTGACATATTCGGCTAACTGTTCACTGATCTCCGGCGACATGATATCGTTGATGCGGCATTCGCTCGTCACATTGTCACCGATTCTTGCCGTGTAGATTTTGACGTAGCATATTTTTTGGTTGCCCAGGCGCTGTTTGATCGCGTCGGCAATCATCCGCCAATATGCCACTGTTTCCGTGTTTTTGGGTCTGTTTCCCATGACCACAAGATTGCTTTCATACACACGCCAATGGCGCCGCGCGCCGGCAAATTCGGCATCAATCTCATTGGTTTGGGTTTCGCAAGTGCATTGGCCACAGGCATAGCCCTTGTCTTTCATCATGTGTTTAATGCCATCCATCATACCAAACACAAAACTGCCTAGAGCCATATTTATGGCGTTTTCTTGCGAATCGCCCATACCCACGGAAGTTTCAAACATCTCACTGTCCCATTCTGGTGATGAGATGTTAAAACTTAGTTGGGCTGTATTATCAGTTAATTTGTTGATTTGGGGACGGACAAGGATGCCCCAGTTCGGGAAGCTGACACAATCGTCTTGCAGTTCGCTTTCCGTGAAGAGTTCGTGTAATTTTTGCGCGATATCCAAATCATTTTCCTCCTTCAAGTCGGTTCCTTCTCCGATGTCTTCCACACTGTTTCCTCTCTTGTCGGGCTGACGAATTCCCCGGCGGTGGATTTCGCCGGACCTTTCTTGCGCCCGGCAAGATACAAACGCCCTGTTTCATCCATTCTGCCAAGATCATTCGTGTGAAAGAAGCCCTCCTGGTCAACAACGGCCTTTGTTGCTTCATCATCACGATAATAGCCGAGAAAAACACTGTCCCCGCGCACCAGAATCTCGCCATAACCACGACCGTCGGGGTTATCAACGCGCACTTCAAGATTTTCCAGCACGGTACCCACCGATTCTGTGTCTCCTGCCCCGGAGTAAGAAATGGCCAGAGACGACGCTGTTTCCGTTAATGCGTAGGCTTCCAGCAGGTTCAAGCCGGCGTTTAGATAGCAGTTCCGGTCAACTGAAGACCATGGGCCGCCGGCGCAAAAGAGATACCGGAGCTTGCCGCCAAAGATATGTTTCAAAGTTGCCGCCGGGGCGCCGCTAACCTGTGCCGCCGCCAAAAATCTCTCAAGAACCAGCGGCACGGCACAAAAAACTGTAGGCTGAACCAACTGCAGTTCTTCGGCCATTCGGTTGGTATCCGAGCACAAATAAAGCTTGGAACCAAATATCAGGGAATAAATGAAGTTATAGATGCCGCCATAGGTATGACTCAGCGGTGCGAACAAATAGCCGACGTCCGTTTCGTTCATTGGCGCCCGGGCCGAAAGGCCGCTCACACCCGCGAAAATATTCTTTTGCGACAGCATGACAGCTTTCGGTGAGCCTGTTGTTCCGGATGTGAAGAATATCTTGCATAAGATATCTTGGTCGGCGTCCGCCCGCGGTATCCCGGATTCACCACCGGACACGGCCATAGAGTACAGATCATTTTGCAGGGAGAAGAAAGGAATCGCCGTCCCCTCTTGCAGCTTCTGAAACGCCGTCGACGGCTGAAACTGCGGCAGCTTCTCAGAGTAAAAAACAGCGGCAATGTCGGTTTTTTCCATATGGGATCTCAGTCTGGCCAGGGCCAAAGCAGGTTCCAACGTCCCCGGGTCTTTGCCCATAACGGTCGAAGCTCCCACATAAGCGCTCACAGCCAAATCAGCGACCATCCACTCGTAGCTGTTTTCCCCGCACACCATAAGATTTTTGCCGGTGAACCCCCGGTCAATCAGCGTCCCAGCCAAGCCTCGGACATCAGAAGCAAATTCGCCGAAGGTTTTCCCCACGAATCCCGAGCCTGGATTACTTCGGGTAAAGACATATGGCCGGTTGCCCCATTGTTTGTCAGCGTTCTCCAGCACAGACCTCAGAGTCAGTGTCATGCAGTCTCCCCTCCTGTGAATCTAAGTGTCATGACGCAATACCCGCGGCATGATTTTCAAGCCAGAGTTTATTGCGTGGCAGAGCCCAAAGACTTTTCAAACAACAGATAATGATATTTCTCCGCAATCATTTCTTCAACGTAGCGCTCATTGATTTTTCCTTCATGGATCAGAGCGCCGATAACCGGGACATGTTTTTTCACCACTTCGCTAATGATAGTCTGCGTGATAGCTTTGCCGAGCCCTGTATGGGCCGGATCAACCCCCATATAGAGCATAACATAACGTCCGGGACGTTTTCTGGTCAGAAGAGCCCGGGAAACCACCGACGGGGTGAGGGGCTGATTAAGCAGACAGCCGTAATCCGGGACGCTGATAAAGAATCCTACAGCCTCATCATGCCAATAGGCAACCTTAACCATGGACCAATCCACGATATGTTGCAGGTCAGCATAATGACTCCGAAAATCATGCTCGGTGATAAACTTAAACACAGGAAAATCACTGTACAGACGAACAATCAGGCCGTAGATTTCACCGATGGTTTTATCCCAATCTTTTCGATCCGGGGAGCTGATGCGATAGCCTTGGGCAAGAAAATCCCTGAGCCGGACAGCGAATTTTTCATTGTGATAGGTGTTAGGAGGGTCAACAAAAGCATGGGAAGAGTACAGGTCGGTAGCCCTATAGCCGTTATGTTCCCAAAGCCCCTGATACCAGGGCAACCCACAAGGTTCAGCGAAATAAGGAGCTTTATCAAACTTATTGATTTTTAGACGGTAGCCCAGCCAAAAGCTGGCGTCTACAGGACCGACAACATGATTAAGACCTCGGGACATCGCGAAACGTTCCACGGCTTCAAAAAGCGCCGTGGCGGCTTCCCTATCATTCTCGCTGTCAAAAAAACCTAAATACGCTGTCGTGTCGCCTGGATATATGGTCAAGGCGCAGCGCGTCGCGGCATCATTTCCCCTCCGCGCCGTAAACACAAACAGCTCGAAATAATGGCTTAGGACATGGGAGTTTTCCAGAAGCTCTTTCTCCGTCGCTCTGTTGCGCGGGCAAGCTTTTGGGGGATAGAGTCTTCCTGGTAGGGAGAGAAAGTCGCCGTGATTTTCTGTCTCAACTTTCAGAGGTTCATCATGTCTTGTAATGTTGTTCATTATCTAACGTCTCCCTTCAATCGCCAACAACCATTATATCACAAGAATGAGACAACAATTTAGCATATAATACCCCGTCGAAAGATGCTGTCCTCAAAAAAATAAATGTGCACAAGTTGCATCCCGCAAGAATTACCATATATTACATCGTAAAACAAAAAATTCCTTTTGGAGGGGATAACCGATGTCATTAAATACTGTTGGAGTTGGAAACGAATGTTGCCCGAATCCGTGTGGTGTGGCTATTGTTGTTGTTATCATCCTGCTCCTCATTGCCATGAGCGTTCTCTGCTAGAAAACGGACCTTGGAAAGTGGATCATTAACAAATCAAGATAACTGAAGGAGTGGAAAACTATGAGAGGTGCATCAGCTTGTTTTATGCCCACCTGCGGTGGCGGTTATGGTTATGAACGCGGCGGTATGGGATTTGGACTCGGCGGCGGCGTTATCGCTATTGCCGTGCTCATCCTCATCGCCCTAGGCGTAATCTTCTAAGAGAGACTCATAATACCTTATTCTGGAGCGAAACTGCCGGCGAGCTAAAAAAGCTTGTCGGCGGTTTTTCGCTTTTTACATGATAAAATTCCAAGTACCAGATTTAGTTATCATAAAAAATTATTTTGAAATACATACTAAAAATGAACTCGTGCTTCAGATTGAGAATAAAACAAGGAGGAAGCCACATGAACCAAATAACCGCCAAAAACCTAACGATGATCAGCGATCTCTTGGAAAGTGAAGCTCTGTTGGTAAAAAAATTCGCCACAGCTTCGGAAAACGCCATGGATCCTGAACTCAAAAGCAAGTTTTCATCCATGTCCCATTTGCATCGCAAACACTATACAACCTTGCTGAATTACCTTAACTCTCATCAATAAGAAAGGAAGATGAACATGGCGCAAACAACAATGGCAGACAAAGAAATCTGTTCAGATTTGCTGATGAGCCAAAAACAAACCTCGTCAACACTTAACACATGTATAGGAGAATCCTCCTGTCCCAATTTCAGCCAGAATCTCAAACACATTCTGGAAGAAGAACATCAGATTCATGCCGATCTGTTCACAGCTATGAATCAGCGCGGTTGGTATCCCGTCAAAGACGCGCCTGACCTTGATGTGCAGCAAGCCAAAAACACCTATAACGCCATGCAAGTGTAGCAAAGGGTTTCAGACGCACAAACCGCCTCGGCAGAGAGCTGAGGCGGTTTCTTGTTAAGTTAGCTTTTGGATTCTTCCGCAGATGGTTTCTTTTCAGCAGGAGATTCATCTTCAGTATCCGCGGCCGATTTGAATTCTTTTATGCCTCTGCCAAGAGCTTTGCCGACGTCGGGCAATTTGCCCGGCCCAAAAACGATTAAAGCCACAACCAATAAAATAATTGCAACAGTAGGCGTGAGCGCGAGTCCAAAAACAGTCACCATAGTTTTTTCCTCCCTAGCATAAGAATGAAAGAATACAACGCCAGTGCACACAAAACCAGCATGCATGACATCGGGTTGTCCGAACCGTTTTAAACAGATACAGTATAACATGTTTGTGGCAAAAAAGCTATTTGAAAATTTTATATTTTTAAGAACTTAAATTTAAGAGCTTTTCGTATTCAAGGAAGAGTTCAACAATAACATCACTTAATTCCTGGCTGATTTCCAAAACACACAAGCCCAAATCTGCCGCTTCTACTCTGGTGATGGGATAACCATGAGAATAATAACCGTTGATCAATTTGGCAACTATTGGTTCCACCAACTGGGGCTTATCTTTACACATATATTCGCTCAGCAACAATTCGGCGTATTGCTGCGACGATTTGAGCATTTTGGCATAATCCCCCAGAAGCCAAGGATCGATTTTTTGAAACAATCTCAGGCAGAGTTCAATTTGTTCCGGCGTATATTGATCAACCATCCGGTCAAAAAAATCAAAGCTGTATTGTACCGCCTGAACCGAGATCCAGTTATCAGGATAAACAGGATGCCGGACAACGGGATCGATTGGCCCGAGCTCAGCAAAAGGGCCCATAATGATCTGATCAGCACCGAGAGCAATCATCGATGCGGCAGATTTGGCGGCAACAGGGACAATAACCGTCAACTCGCGGCAGAATTCCCGTAGCATTTTGACAAGCTTATAGGGGGTATCAATATTGCCGCCATAGCTATTTAAAACAAGATCCAAACGGTCAACATGACCAATATGGCTTAATTCCCGATACATAGGCACTAAAACATTGTCGTCCAACGGAGCTTGCGAAACATAGACCATAACCTTTGATTCCCGCAATTCTTCAATCCGTTTAAGCAGCTTCTTCCTTCTCTGTTGGCACTTCAAATAATCTATAGACGTTGTGCTCATATTTATTGCTCCTATTTTTTTATATGATTGCGCAGTCACCTCTCCCTAATATAGCTTATTATACCAATTATTGGATGTTCATTAATAAGGCAGAAAAATATCCATTTGCGCTGATTCTACAGAAACCTGTCGATATGTACAACAGCAAACCCTAAGCTTAACCTACCTTCTAGTGTCTAGCTTCTCCTTTTCCTCCTAATCGCGTCAAGAACCGCCTCGTCAGTCTCTTCCCCAATAACATTTTTAAGAAGGAAATCAAGACCACGCAGATCCTGGCCGGGAGCGGCCCCGTTGGAGTAGAGATCTTCTAAAACGACGTCTCTTAATTCGGGTTGAAAAGCGGATTTGGATTCTCCGTTGCCGGGTGTAGTCTTAGCTGACGCTGCTTTGGTTGGCGGGATATTGTGTGATATGGGTTTGCTTGGTGAAGCCTGAGAAGAAGAACTGTCGATAAACAGTTGTTTGAGACGTGCCTGATGAGACATCAATTGAGCCTGGGCCAGGGCGAAAGTCTGTTCCTGGGGCTTGGGCTGAGGCTGAGAAAAAGTCGGGGTCAGAGTATGTCTGGTTCCCCGAACTTCCCATTGATTCGAGCGATCGGAAGATCCCTGTGTATCTTCATACCATTCGCGCATACTGGGGACGTCTTGGTGCGTTTCACCCTGGCGATAGCCGGACGATCCATAAGCCTGTTCTGTTCCGTAGCCGGCGTTTCCGTAATCATCGTTTGCCGGTTCATCACGGCCTGTGTGGAGATGAGACGGGTCTGTCTGTGGTGATGAGGTAGAGAGGTGTTGGTCGGGTGCATGGTCATAGCCCGTGCCGGCATAGCCATAATCCGTGCCGGTATAGCCACTGTTTGTGCCGGAATAATCACCGGGCGGGATTTGTCCTTCTTCAATTAAAAGATAACTCAAGGCGCTCTTAAAAAACTCTGTGCGTTCGTCCTGGGTCAATTGAGCCATGGCCCGCCAAAGTTCGGGATCTTCAGTTTCAGAAAGATAAAACGCAAGAACGCCTGAGCTAATCATGCTTCAACACTTACCTTACGCGTGAGATTGTTGACGAGATTGGCCGCCATAACGCGGAACCCGCTGGCGTTGCCAAATTGCGGATCGCTGATGAGGATTTTGTTTTCCAGCTGCATGTGTTCAAAAAGCATCTCGCCTACTTTGCCGCCTACCAGAACCGTATGGATCCGACCCGCCAAGGGTTTCAAGGTTTTCATGACCTCCCGGGAGATATCCGTGGCAAGCAGAATGAGTTGATTGCGCAGAATCGGATTCAAATTGATGGCGCCATTGTTCCAGGGATAGTATCCCCCGTTTACCCGAAATATTTTATCCAATTCTTTGTCGTCCGTCTCAATGGGGTTTGCCTGTTCTTTGGTCATATCCTTGAGCTTTTCGGCCACGCTGGAATAGGCCCACTGGAGCCCTTTTTCCATGCTGAAAGAGTTGGGCGGGTCAAGCATGATGCCGTCATGGAACGTAGCGATATCGGTGGTGCGGAACCCAGGGTCAATGACAACGACATAACCGCCGAATAGCTTGTCGTTGATGGCGGCGCCCTCCTCTGTGAGGGTTTCACGGATATAGACGCCATAGCTTTGAGGCAATATCCTTGACCGCAGAATATTCATGCTGCGGCTTTGCCCTTTCAGGGGACCCGACTGAAACACCACGGAAAAAGAGCCTTTCAGTTCAGCTTCATATTTGTCTCTTAAGGCCGCATAGTATTTGACCGGAACGCCGGTGCCCAAGTATACGTTGACCTTCGGGTACTTCTGAGCCAAGGCGATGCCCACCAGCAGCAGGGCCATGGCCTCCTCATCGGTAGATTTGTCTTCATCCCAGCAATAGTGAGATTCTTTCGGATTCAAACTTTGGGCCAAGGATCCCATGAAGAAATGTCTTTCCACGCCCGATGAATTGTTTCTGACAATAACATCCAAAGAGGCGATCTGTTTGTCCAAATCACTTCCCTCTTGTTCGGTATGTCCTAAAGTGGAAAAAACACGCTCACTGCCGTTGCTGATGACAGCCGGAAACAAAACCTTCGTATCACCTACGTCCAATTTAATGGCCCCAAAACCCGGATCCGCGCCCGCAACCAAGATGTCGTTATCAAACACTGCTGTTCCCCCTTTGATTTTAGCCTATACCTTTTACACGACTGTCGTTGGGTCTGACTTGCTGATTGGCAAGATTCGCTATATTGCCTTGTTGAACCGTAAAATTCTGCCGTATATCCTATTATACAACATCGTGGCAGTATTTGGGAAGCTCCGGCGAAATCTGTTATTCGAAAACTCTTACGCGTTACTGTTTAGCCTTCTTGCCCTCCGGCTGGGGTCCGAACGATCCGAACAGCAACTCTTACGCATAACCCTATCATAGTCGGGCCAATAATAAGACATACCCGGGAGGTATTTTATGTTTATTAACATCTTGCGTACCCTTATTCTTTACATAATCATTATCCTGGTTCTGAGGGTTATGGGAAAACGTCAGATCGGTCAACTGCAACCTTTTGAGCTTGTTGTTGTCTTAATGATTGCTGAGCTGGCGACGATTCCCAGCCAAGATATTGGGGTGCCTCTTTTATCCGGGCTGCTGCCTGTGCTGGTACTTTGCCTGGCTGGCCTGAGTACCAGTCGGCTGGCCATGAAAAGCGGCGGCTTTCGCAGCCTTGTATGCGGGTTGCCTGTCCTGGTTATCAATAAGGGCGTAATCCTTGAACAGGCCCTCCGGCAGCAAGGCTATAACCTCAGCGATCTTTTTGAACAGCTGCGCGCCAAAGATGTGTTTTTTATTGGCGATGTAGAATACGCTGTTTTGGAGACAAATGGTGAACTGAGCGTTGTGCTCAAGGCGGCGAAACGTTCCGCTACCCCCGAGGATCACAATCTCAAATCCGTGGACGGCGCTTTGCCGCTGGCGCTGATTATGGATGGCAAAGTCCAGGATGAAAACCTGCGTTCTCTTGGTCTGGAAACAAACTGGCTCATAAAACATCTTCGCCCACATGGCGCCGAAAATTTTGCCGATGTCTTTATCGCTTACAGCGACGCCAACAAGAACCTTTTTGTTCAACTTAAGGACAAAAAATCTTCATAAAAAAGCTCCTTCCCAATTATTATTTCGCTGGAGGCCGCCATGCGCACAGATCTCATCATCCTGTTGCTCCTGATTCTCGTTGTAAGCATCGCTTGGATTTCCGGCAACGCTGTTGAGTCTTTCTGTACAGCTATGCTGGATACTTTGACGGAAGCCAGGGAGAGCATTATGGCCGAAGATTGGGACGTCGCCCGCCAAAAAACCGACTCGGTCCAGCAGTCGCTGGCCATGTCCCGTTCCTGGATTACCATGCTGATTAATCAGCGCATGCTTAATGACATTGAGGTTATTACCGAAAGGATGATTGTATCTGTGGAACTGGAGGAAAAAACCGCGGCACTGACGGAACTGGTTTCTCTGAAAAATTATCTGGAAGAAATCCGCAGCGACACACTCGTCACCCTCACCAATCTCCTTTGAGATGCGGATGATCATGAAGCATGTAAGGATATTTTTTACAAATTTTCAAGATATTATCCGCTCCAACGATCTTTTTGCCCTGGGAGGGCAGATTACTTATTATGCCCTTCTTTCGATCTTCCCCCTGCTGTTGTCGACTCTGAACATACTTTCCTACTTTTCACCGCTGATATCTTTGGTTGGGGACGCGGATTTTTTTGCCCAGCTTGAGCAAGTTATCCCCGAAAACTTTGCCGGCACAGTCGTTGCGATCTTACAAGAAATGGTCAGCCAGCGCAATATTGCCGTGATATCGATTGGGACGTTAACAAGCATTTGGGCGGCGTCGAAGGGTATTGGAGCCCTTTTGCGTCCGCTTCATGGTATTTATCAGATTCCAAGGCCTGGATTCATTAAGGTGAAAGCTTTGGCGATGATTTTTTATCTGATTTTCGTGGCGGCGCTGATGATGTCGTTCTTGTCCGGCGGGTTGGGCGATGCTATCACGAGGTTGCTGGCGCTGTATTTAGGTGAAGGTCATGTGTTCAGCTTGCTTTGGGAAAATGTCCGTCTGCTTTTTGGCTTGGTGCTGCTGGCGGTGGTATCTTTGCTGCTGAACAAATTGGTGACAGGAGCAAACTACACCCTGCGCAAGTTGATTCCCGGTGCGCTGCTCAGCGCAGCCGGTTGGGTGTCGCTCTCTCTTGGATTCTCTGCCTATGTTCACTACGCAAACAATTATTCCATTGTCTATGGAAGCTTGGCCGGGGTGATGCTGTTGATGCTCTGGCTCTATTGGTCGGCCGAAATCCTGCTGTTTGGGGCGGTGCTCAATGTTGTTTTGGAGGGGTCGTATACGCCGGAAGGGCTGACACCGAACAAACCAGATTAATTTTTCTTTCACAACACCTTAGACAAAAACTCCACCAACCGCGGATGCCGTGGCGACGAAAAAAACTATCTGGAGGCGCCTCCCCCTGCCCCTCCGGCCGGGCTTTGATCGGTCTGATCTGTAACCCGGCAAATAAAAAACCCCGGCGATACACCGGGGTTTTGCAGATCAATTACGAGATTTTGGCACCACATTCATTGCAAAATTTTGCGTCTGGCAGCAATTCCTTGCTGCATTGAGGACAGATTGCAGGTTTCGGTGGTGTGGGCGCCGGCGTTTCCTTGGGTGCTACTGTAGTTCCGCACTCGTTACAGAATTTCGCATCCGGCGACAGCTTAATTCCACACTTGGCACAGTTGACTGTGCCGGATGTGGTTGTTGCTTGAAGATCTAAAGAGTCTTTGCTATCTTGCGTGATTTTGGGTTCTGGACCGGCCTGCGGCTGGGTTTGCGCCTGCCCTTGCGGCTTCACTTGGGCCTGCGGTTGGGTTGGCGCCTGCGGCTGCTGTTGTGGCTGCCCTTGCGGCTTCACTTGGGCTTGCGGCTGCTGTTGTGGCTGCCCTTGCGGCTTTTCTTGGGCCTGCGGTTGGGTTGGCGCCTGCGGCTGCTGTTGTGGCTGCCCTTGCGGCTGCGGCTGCGGTTGTGGCTGCATTTGGGGCTGTGGCTGCATGAGCGGCTGCTGTGCCTGCCCTGAGCCGGCTTTTTTCTTTTTGCTTGAACCCACAATGAGAATGACAACAACTACAGCGATGAGGACAAGAACCCCGCCGGCAATGATTAGGATCAAAGCCCACGGTATTTCCGGATTGCTATCCTGAGCCACACGGGCTTCGGCGAGCAGTTCCTGTACAACCGGGAATCCGGGGTTGGTGTCGTTGATGCCGTGTAAAAGGTTGATGGCGGTTTTATATTTTCCTTTGTTGTACGCCGTTAGGGCCTTTTTAAAATTCTTGGTGAAATCACTTTCGGTGGGTGTTACATTGATTTCGTTGAGATACTGCTTGGCGACACTGATGGGAATGGCAAAATTCATGCCGGCCACCAAAGTGCCGGTTTTTGAGTCAACAGACCCAAAAGTATTGATGCCGACAACCTCACCCGCTTCGTTGAACAGCGGGCCACCGGAGTTGCCGTAGTGGATGGCCGCGTCCATCTGGAAGACGCCCCATCCTCCGTCCATTTGTTTTTTGGCGCTGAGAATGCCTGAGGTTACCGTAGGCTCTTGCATGGACTGCAAAATATTGATGCTGTCATGCAATGTGGCGGCGCCGGGGAAGCCCATGGCATACACGCGATCTCCCGCTTTCATGTCAGCGTCATCTCCCAGCGTAACGGTGGGCAGGTTCGTCTGGCCTTCAATTTTGAGAATAGCCACATCTTTGCCGGGATAAGGCTCGCCGATCTTGCGGAGATCCATACTGATCCCTTTAATGGTTACATCGCTGCCCGGTGTTACATTGCCGAGGATGCAGGAATAATTGGCGTGGAGATTGTTCAATTCGAAGTTAGAAGCCAAAATAGAAAAGAAAGCGGTGTACAAAGCGTTGAGGTCGCTCTCCGTCGGTTCATAACCTGACCGGCGCATTTCCGCGATAATCTCATTTATGCTGGCATTCGCTTCAGCCTGCAAATTGGAAACAGCGAAATAACGATAGAGCGAATCTTTATCCTCTTCCACAACGTGAGCGTTGGTAACAAGATAACCGTCCGGTGTAACTATGAATCCCGATCCAATTGAGTCCAGAGACACTTGTTTGTTTGTGTAGTTACCGTTGCGATAGGCGTATTGCGGCATAACAGTGGCCATAACTTGAATCGTTGCGGAATACACCGCAGCTGTTGTGGCCGGGATTTCGCCTCTGAGTATCATATTTGTAACTTCGTCGGCGACGTAATCGTTCATGGAATCATAGAAAGAAACTTCGTACAGGCGCATGTCAGCACTCCACTTTGTGTGGACAAGAACGGTTCCCGGTTTGTTAACGGTGGTCAAGGTGCGGGTGTCTAAAGGCGCGGCAGGCGCCGCGAGGACAGTTACAGGCAACAGTGTCAGTAAAAGCGCTGTAAACATGAGACCGGTTGCGCGAAACAGTTTTTTCATGTTCTCTTCATCTCCTCATTAATGCTGTAAATTAGGGGTCCATGTGTTCTCCGGAATAAGGCGAACAGGCAAGAAAGAGAGTCAAATAAATGAGTCCATCTGATAGATATGATAGGGTTAACGGATTTAGACAGGATTTGGATCCAATAAACCGACTGGCACCTCTTTTCGATGATGATTTGCGTTGTTCTTGCTGCCGCTAATTCGTGGCACGTTCTTGTCATATAAAAAAGCCTGTCCAGCCATTGCCCTCTGCGGAAATGATGAAATTTGCGCGAAACCCATAGCATTTCCATTGAAACATGTGAAAAAGAGAGTAATCCATACTTGTAGTTTAACTGACTCAGCCACAGAAAGCAACAAAAAAACAGAAAGCAAAAATATCCAGATAATAAGGCCGTCAGAGGAGCGGGATTAGCCGCTGTGTGCTTGATAAACCGCAAAGGCGCGCGAAAAAATACGCGAATTAAACAGACATATTATGAACAAATGCGATTATTTGTCCATATAGTGGAGTAGAGGCCAAGATTATTACTATAAAACCACTATTTAGTCAATTGAAAACGAAGGAGAAATGAAAAAATGAGTTGTTGCCAAAAAGGGATTCTTTTTAGCCATAATCATTGCGGCTTTAGCTGTTGCGGTCATGAAATGATTCAGGAAAGCACTCGTGAAGACTGGCATAACGAAATCGAAAATGAACGCCGCCGATATGGAAAATTCTGGATTTTAGCTGCTATAGGTTTCATTGGGCTGCTCGGGTTGGTGATCGTTTGCGGTTCAATTTTAGTTAAATGTGACAAATGGAGAGATGGATATGACTATGAAGAAGACAATGACTCTGAAGGTGAATGATTGCGCAAAAAGGCAAAATGAGCAGCAAGACGGTCGACAGGAAAAAGACCGGCGTTGCGCCCGTTGCCGGGAACTAAATCTCTGCTGTGTGAATTGCTGCATCAAAGGTTATTGTTCCTGTTCAAACGGTGTTGGGAACTGCTGCCACTTGACGAGAGGTCTGTAAGGGATTAAAAATCAAAGGTGGCAAAAAGATCATCAAGGGTTTCGGCTCTTCTTATCATTTCGACGCTGCCGTCCGGTTTCAGCAGGAGCTCTTTGGTGCGCAGCTTGCCGTTGTAATTGAACCCCATGGCCCGTCCGTGGGCGCCCGCGTCATGAATGACGACAAAATCACCGCGGTCAATGTGGGGCAGCAGACGGTCGATGGCGAATTTGTCGTTATTTTCGCAGAGCCCGCCGATGACGTCGTAACAACAGTCGCATGGCGCGGTTTCTTTGCCCGGTACGGTTAAGTGATGATAAGCGCCGTACATGCCGGGGCGCATGAGATCGGCCATGCAGGCGTCCAGACCGACGTAATTTTTGTAGATGGCTTTTTTGTGCAAAACGCTGCAAACAAGATAGCCGTAAGGTCCGGTGATGACCCGGCCGCATTCAGTGGCAAGTGCCATAGTTCTGTCCCCGTTCTTTGAAATGTCTTCATCGATACCGGCGGGGATAATGATATTCTCGTAATACCGGCGGACAGACCGGCTCCATTCTTCTATATCCACAGGGTGTTCTTCCGGGTGGTACGGGATACCGACGCCGCCGCCCAGATTGATATATTCCAGACGAATGGACAGTTTGTGGCAGAGTTCCGCGGCCAGTTCAAACATAATCCGTGCGGTTTGAATGAGGTTATCGACGTTGATTTCGTTGGAGACAACCATAGTGTGCAGACCGAACCGCGTGACGCCCTTCTGTTGCGCTAAGGCGTAAGCCTGGAAGATTTGTTCTTTTGTCAATCCCCATTTCGCTTCCTCCGGTTTGCCGATAATGGCGTTGCCTTCAATGAATCCGGCGCCGGGATTGAAACGGAAGCTGATGATGTTAGGCAGACCGGCGACGCGTTCAAGATAGTCGAGTTGACTGATATCATCAAGATTGATGTAGGCACCCAGTTCCCGTGCTTTGATGTAATCTTCGGCAGGGGTGTTGTTCGACGAAAACATGATTTCGCTGCCCTTGAGACCGATCCTTTCAGCCAAAACCAGTTCGGCCAACGTGCTGCAGTCGGCGCCGATCCCTTCCTCGTGCAACAGTTTCATAATGTGTGGGTTCGGTGTGGCCTTGACAGCGAAATATTGCTTGAACGGCAGCCAGTCAAAGGCTTTTAGAAATCGCCGGACGTTGACGCGGATGGCCTGTTCATCGTAGATGTAAAAAGGGGTAGCATAGGTTTGAGCTATTTTTTTTATTGCTTCATAATCAAAGGGCAGCGGTCCTGGCACGTTCGATCTCTCCTCTTCTGATGTTTCTTTTGTTTAATGCATGAGAGTTATCTTATCATATCGCTCCGATTTGATCAAATTCGCTTTTTCAGCATCAGAATAGCGCCAATGTTGAGCAAAAAATGACATAGAATCGTGACCCAAAGCTTGCCGCAGAGCAGATACACGCCGCCCAAACCGCAAGCCAAGGCAAGTATGACGGCGAGGAGCGCAGGCCGCTTCAGGTAACGCACATGAATGAGCACAAAAAGAACAGTCGCGGCCCAGAACCCGAAAAGGTTTTGCAGCACGCCACGAAAAAGCAGTTCTTCGCTGACGGCGCCTACGGCGAAAATCAGCGCGAGTTCAGCTATGTTGAATCTTTGAGCCAATTGATCGTTGATGGGTTCAAACCAATAACGGTGTGGGACATAACGAAAAATCAGCCATTCCAGAGTGATCATTGTCGCCGGGAAAAAAATGATCAGAACATAATCCAGGGTTGTTGACGGCGCGCCTGCCATCAGCATCAGCAAATGGTCGATAATAGTGACAGGCGCAAACAGTAAAATCAAGCCAGAGGCAACAAGACACAACAGCGTCGTCAGCGCCAGACTCAGTATGAAATCCTTACGTGTAAGCTGAATCATCGACGGAGGCTGAACTTCCGATGCCGGTTCAGGCATGACAATGGCTCCTTTTGTTGATAATGATAAAGAGTGGGCTGCTGCCGAGAACGTATACTAAACAAAACTGCAAGAATTGTGTCAGTTGCCTTTTATTATACACCATTATCAAGATTTACCTGAGTATTTTTAGAACGAACACAGATAATAAGCCTGTTACGATAATTTGCCGTAAAAGGAGGGAAAACGACATGGCTAATACACGTCAAAGTGCGGCTCCTGGCAGCACAGGCGCTTTGGATCAGCTCAAGTATGAAGTGGCTAACGAATTGCACGCAAAACTTGGTCCGGACATCACTTCCCGTGAAAACGGATCCGTTGGTGGCGAAATGACAAAACGTTTAGTTCGCTTTGCCGAAGAAAGCCTGAAAAACGGACAGAAGATCTAACTATGACTGAATGTGATCAGCACTGCTGATTGTCATCAGCGTGGCTGAGCACAGATCGGTTATATGGTTTATTACTAAAGAGGGCGCCCATGATTGGGACGTCCTCTTTGTGTTTGTGTCGTGTCTCTATTTTCTGTGGGTATTATAGCTGTCCCGCAGACTGACAATACGGTTAAACACCAAGTCTGTGGCGGTGACAGCAGGCGAAGTTGCAGCGTCAAACGCGTCCTTTTCCCCGTCATTATCGTCCGGCGTGTTTTTGGTATCCAGACAGAAATAACCCTGGCGCAGGAACTGGAAGCGATCCTCGTAAGTGGCGTCACGAAGACTGGCTTCCACCCAACCTTGTAAACAAACCAGAGACTGGGGGTTAAAACCCAAGACAGCGTTCTCTGCTGTTTCGTCCGCCGATGCTGCCGACAGGATTTCTGGGGGGGCCATGGTTTCCGTGAAGAGGCAGTTATAAAGGCGGATTTCCGCCGGCAAAGCGTGATCCCGCGCCACCCAATGCAGGGTGCCCTTAACCTTTCGGCCGCTTGTGGCGCCACCGGTTTTGCTGTCGGGATCGTAAGTGCAATGGATTTCGCTGACGGCGCCGCCGGTGTCTTTGACAACATGGTCGCAGCGTATGATGTAAGCGTGTTTAAGGCGCACTTCCCCACCTGGTTTCAGTCGAAAAAACTTGTTGGGTGGATCTTCCAGAAAATCAGCCTGCTCAATAAACAACTCGCGGCCAAAAACAATTTCCCGCGTACCCGCAGACGGATCTTCGGGGTTGTTGTCGGCGATCAGCTTCTCATAACGCCCTTCCGGATAATTGGTAATAACCAGTTTAAGAGGCTCCAGCACAGCCATGACACGTTTGGCGGACAGATTCAGTTCCTCCCGCACGCAATGCTCCAACATGGCGACATCGACAACGCTGTTGGCGCGTGCTACCCCGATACGCTCGCAGAACGCCCGGATGGCTGAAGGGGAATAACCCCGCCGGCGTAACCCGGACAGAGTCGGCATACGAGGATCATCCCAGCCGGAGACAACATTGTCTTCAACCAACTGGCGCAGCTTACGTTTGCTCATAACCGTTTGGGTCATGTCCAACCGGGCAAATTCATATTGGCGGGGGCGCCGATCCTCTGGAAAAAGCCTGTCCACAAGCCAGTCATAAAGAGGTCGGTGATCTTCAAATTCCAGTGTGCACAAGGAATGTGTCACACCTTCCAGCGCGTCAGACAGCGGATGGGCAAAATCATACAAAGGATACAAACACCAAGAGTCGCCGGTGCGGTGATGAGACGCGTGCAGCACGCGATACAGCACAGGATCGCGCATATTCAAATTAGGAGAGCCCATATCAATCTTGGCCCGCAGAACTTTGCTGCCCGCGGCGAACTCGCCGGCGCGCATACGCGCGAACAAATCAAGGTTTTCGGGAACGGAACGGCCGCGGAAGGGACTCTCCTGACCCGGGGCCGTAAGCGTGCCGCGGGTGCGGCGGATCTCTTCGGGTGTAAGATCACAGATATAAGCATCGCCGTCACCAATCAGGCGCAGGGCCAAATCATACAGTTGTTCAAAATAGTCAGAAGCGAAATATTCCTGTGTTCCCCAAGAAAAACCGAGCCAACGCACATCTTCCTTAATGGAATTAACATACTCAACGTCTTCCTTAGCGGGATTGGTGTCGTCAAAACGAAGGCTGCACAGGCCGTCAAACTCTTGGGCCAAGCCAAAATTAAGGCAGATGGACTTAGCATGACCAATATGCAGATAACCGTTAGGCTCCGGCGGAAAACGTGTTTGCACACGACCGCCATGGCGGCCTTCTTTCAGGTCGCCCGCAATCAAGGTTCGCAAGAAATTAGAATTGGTTTCACTATTAATATTGAGGACCTCCTTAAGTTCTAGACATTAGACCATCCCAGAGCCTTTAATATTAAGGGTTGCCAAATGATCGTCAACGACCCACTCTCCAATCTCGCCATTGTCCATTGGTCCACAGGCTGAAGGATATCAGCCTGCCCATTGCCTCTTGTCCCCATTGTCCATTGTCAATTGTCCATTGTCCATTGTCCATTGTCCATTGTCACGGCTATCGCCTCAATCTCGACCAAGGCGTCCAAAGGCAATTTGGCCACCTGTACACATGACCGAGCCGGGAAAGGTTCTTGGAAATAAGTGGCGTAGACTTCGTTCATCGCCTGAAAATCGGCCATATCTTTTAAGTATACGGTGGTTTTAACGATTCTGTCCAATCCGGATCCGGCTTCATCTAAAACAGCTTTGATGTTTTCCAGCGAACGTTTGGTTGCTTGCTTGATGTCGGCAGCCATCCGGCCGTTGTTGGGATCAAGGGGGATCTGCCCGGAAGTATACACGAAGTTCCCGGTGATAATACCTTGGGAGTAGGGGCCGATAGCTGTGGGGGCTTGTGAAGTTTTAACCGCTTGTGGCATGGGAAGGACTCCTTTTGGGTTTATATTTTGATTTGAAAGTGTATGTTATTATGATACACATTTTTTGATGTGTCAATGCCGGACACAATCCATTGTCAAGTATCAACTCGTTGATAATGCTTACCTGATACTGTTGTCCCATTGGCCATAGTCTACAAGTAGCGCCTTGCTTTTTTCATGTATTGAATATAAACCTCTCCAAACTCAGCGACGCACCATCTTTCCTCCGCCAGGATAAGCCAATGGTTCGTTACTTGAAAGACCAGAAGCAACACCAGCAACACAAGGGATTGCGTGAGGAATACGCACCCCAGGAAAAAAACAAAATACGCCACATACATTGGGTTGCGGGAAACCCTGTAAAGGCCGTTGGTGTTGAGGCCGTTTTCCGCCGGAGCCGCGTAATTTACTGTCGAAACGGCATGCAGCACTATGCCGGCGCTATAGATGAATATGCCCAGATAAAACAGAAACGATCCCAGAATAACACGAACAAAAAGCAGATACACGAAAAAACCGATGGTTGAAAACTGATTGAGCCGAAGAATAATCTTCTTGCGCCCAACCATCGGAGGAACAAAAGCGGCCCGGCTGAAAGCGTCCTTGCTCATGGCGTACAACAAGCCGTATCTGATCAAGAACAGCGGAATCAACAAGAGAAAACCGTTCATTGCGTTCCTAGCCTTCTGAACATCTTATCCTTCTATCTCCTTATTCCTCAGAAGTGTGCGCCTGTTTTAAGTATACCCTAGCGGAGGCGATATCCGCAACCGTTAGGGATTAGGAGGGTGCATATTTAAAAAGTGCAGGAAGCGACAAAAAAATAAATAGAAATATCTACTGCGGGGTTCTCCAGCAACCGAATGGTGAATGGAGATGGATATTATGTGGGCTCGTAACAGTCCCAAGGTAGGGTTTGGTGAGCGGCAGACTCCAAGCGCCTCACCGCCCGACGCAGCCCCCGAAAGGCGAGAAAAATACGCGGGCTTTTGGAGTCTGCCGCTCCCCAACCCCTGACGCGTCCCTGTTACTGGCCAGCGCGGTATCTGCCTCCAACTCACCATTGAGCTGCGGGAAAACACCGCGGCAGAAAGCTCTGCTTATCCTTATCGTCAGTTCATGCACTTTTTAAATATGCACCCGGATTAGGAGAAGGGGGTTGGAGAAGGGATTAGGAGAAGGGATTAGGAGAAGGGGTTAGGAGAGGGGGCTAGGGGTGGTAACTATCAGCGGTGCTGATAGCCGGGAGTTTGAAAATGCCTCATGAATCAACCCCGATCAGACCCCAGCCGGAGGGGCAGGAGGGGGCGGTGGGGAGAGGGGGCGGAGGTTGGGCGGGGTGTGAGGCGCGTTCGCCAAGCCTTTGCGGGAGGGGCGGCAGCAGCTCTTGGGCATCGGAGCAGAAAAAGAGCGCAAGGCTGTCTTAGTCGAGTAGCCCGAAGGAGTTTCACCCTCAGGCTCTCACAGAACCGTACGTGACACTCTCGCGTCATACGGCTCTTGTTATCTCATCGTCGGTCGTATCCCCATCT